>JBIKRY010000160.1:0-10387 GCA_044348925.1 Bernardetiaceae bacterium | reverse complement strand
ATATTTTGTTACTCAATCCTACTCGTTTTTCTTGGGATTCGTCTTGGAAATTATCGGCAGATGATGCACAATTTAGCGAACAAGTGGCATGGGAGTTGGAACATTTGGAAAAAGCTGACCTCATTGTGGTTAATATGTTGCCTGAATCGCAGTCGCCAATTTCTTTATTAGAATTTGGTTTGCACGCCAAATCGGGAAAAGTGGTAGTTTGTTGCCCTGAAGGATTTTGGAAAAAAGGAAATGTAGATATGGTATGTAGGCGTTATCACGTAAAGCAAGTAAATACTATTGAAGATTTGATAAGTTACATAAAAGAAAAGCTACAATAAACTTTGTGCCATCAATTAGCAAAGTCTATTGTAGAGATGGCAATAATTTCTGTACTACAAAGGAAAAATTAAGAACAAAGAGAGTATTATTTGTGTAAAATAATACTCTCCTGCTTGCTTATTTTTTTACAATCATACTCATCATTTTGGTTGCAATGCCCATATCTCCTTTTACTTTTACCTTTCCAAACATAAATGCACTCATGATATTTACATTTCCATGCAATAAATCATAAGCTGTTTTGGTATCGGCACTGATTACACAATCTGCATCTTTGTCTTCGTTGCTGATAATCAAGGGGGTTTGGCGTGCATCGATGAATACGACCCCGTCTGTGGCTGCAATTTTTACGGTTGCACCCATTTCTTTGCCATATTTGTTGGCAAGATAAGTTACTCTTTCGGTCAATAGCTGTAAGGTAGCCATAAAGTTATGAAGGTTAATGATTTTTCAAAGTTACACGAAGTTTTATTTTTGTAGAAAAAAAAACATACTTATTTTTGATAAATTTTTAACATAGGCATTTACATTACGATAAAATTACCCAAAAGATTGTACTTGCTATTCTATCTCCATAATTTTTACGCCACTGTTTGGTTTTACTTGCAAAATTCCCGAATAAATTATTGTATCTCCAATTGCCAAACCCGAAAGAATTTGTATCTTATTTTCGGTTCTTGCACCAATTTCAACTTTTACAGACGTTGCCAAACCGTTTTTTATTTGATATACTTTTTTGGCTTCCATTTCAGGAATTAGGGCTTGCGAAGGAATAAGAATAGTATTTTCTATTTTATCTAATAAAATACTTACATTGGTAAAAGAACCTGACAAAAGTACATTATTTGTATTGTTGCAAATTGCCCTAACTTTTAGAGTTCTTGTATTGGCATCTATTTTGGTTTCTACTGCTTTAACGACTGCCTTAAAAATAGTGCTATTGCCACCGACGGTAAATTCTACAGCCGTGCCTTGCGAAATTTGATGGGCATATTTTTCGGGAACTGCAAAATCTAATTTTAGTAGCTTGTTATCGGTTAGAGTAGCAATAGGAGTATTGGTAGCCACAAAAGCCCCTTCACTTACATATCGCAAACCAATTGTACCTTGAAATGGTGCAAGTAAAACGGTTTTTCCAATTTGGGCTTTTACAAGTTCTATTTCGGCTTGTTTTGCTTGAATATCACCGTTGAGAATTTCCCAATCTTGCTCACTAATGCCTTGTTTTTGCAATAATTGTTCATCTCGTTTTCTGCGTTGTTCCAACACTTGTTTTTGAATTTGGAGGCGTTGTGCTTGTGCTTGTAATTCGCTATCATTGAGTTTTGCTAAAACCTGTCCTTTGCTTACAGTCATTCCTTCTTCGAGAAAAATTTGTGTAATTTTTCCTGCTACTTCTGCCGTCAAAGCTACTTCTTCGTTGGGCATAAGTGTTCCAACTACCGAAATTTTATTTTCTAAAGTTTCTTTTTTTACAATATATGCCTTGATGCTACTGATAGGTTTGGGCTTATTTTCGGGTTTTTCGGCGTTTTTTGTTTCTTTTTTGGAAACAAACCATTCAAATTTGTAGGCAAAACCTCCAAGAATACAAATTCCAAGCAAAGCATAGGAAAAATAACGAATCATTATAAAAGAAAGTAAAATGAAAATAATAAACCAAAGGTAAAAATTATACAAAAGATACTACAACTAAATTGGTTTTATAAAAAATAAGACTTAGCACAACATCTTTCTACGGAGTAATTAATTTTTGCTATATTACAGAAAGTCTAAAAAAGCCTAAAAAGTTCAAAATATCTTAGGGAACAATGTAATAAGTAAAAAGACCAATTAAATAGATTTTTTTTATGTAATTTATTGATAAGAAATCATATAGAGGCAAAGTTCATAAACACAAAATAGAATTTATTTTCCTTATTACTTACCAAAAAGTAATCAAAGCCAATGTTACAGAGGAAATAAATGGTTCTATTGGTAAATAAAACTTAGGCTGAATAAATTTTATCATTAAAAAAGCACCATTTTGAAATGGTGCTTTTTTAATTGAATAATCTATAAAGGTTTACTAAAATTACAAGGCTCTTGATGTACTCCAGCCGGTTGTAGTTCCATTATACCAACCGTTAGGAAAATAATTTGTACTTGGCCAAGCAACACTTGCACCTGTTAAATTCATAGAAGTTAAAACATCATAAGTTGCATTCATACAGTTGTTACCTGCTAAGAAATAACCACGAGCTGGGAAATCTTTAATTTTAGCGATACCATTATCAACACTCTGAGGTGATGCAGAAGCAAAATCTACTGTAAATTTATAATTTACATAATTATAAGGAGCATTTTTCATTGTGTTTAGCATTGTTGCACTAGAAGAAGTAGTTCTCCACCAACCACCATTGTTACCATTGCGTGGAACAATTAATGATGCACTAAAATTTTCAACACCACCATAATAGTATGTAGTACTTAATAGTCTTGGACCATTAAAAGCTCTTACTTCAAAACCTACACCTACGTGTCCTAAACCATTTGCTCCATTAGGTCTTTGGAAAATATATCTTTTCACGGTATAAGTATTGTTAGGTTCATTACGTCCACCTGCAGTTTGTTGTGGCGTAACTTCTTCATTTTGTGAACAGCTTGACATAAAGCCAACAAGAGCTAATAAAAGCATTACGAAATTCAATGTGATTTTTTTCATTTTCTTGAGAATTAAAAGGTTTATATTTACTTAACATGACAAAATAATATCACAATATTTACATATAAAATACGTAGAACTACGTAATTTTAGTAATTAGTGTCTTACAAATAATTCCACCAGCACATCAAACTTGCCCAAACAAAGCTATCAATTATTAAATTTTTTGAGGTATAAAAAAGCTCAAAATGACAAAACTTTATTTTTAATAGTAAAAAACTTTCTTAAGAAGTTTACTATTTGTTTGTAAATGAGCTACAATTTATTAATATTACATAATAAATCTTACATTATTATTAAACTACACTTATGCCTATTTTTTTTATCATTACATTTTTTTTGGCATTATTTATCTTAAATAATCTTCAAGCACAAGACATAAACGACACTACTTTTCGGGCTTCTGTTGGCGAAATTATGAAAAATAAGCCCAAAGAAGACGAAAATATGGTAACTTCTGCCACCAAAACAGAGCAAAGTTTGGCAGAAGCACCCAATTTGCTTTCTGTTGTTCAACGCCGACAATTTTTTGACTTGGGTTATGTGAGCCTAAATAATGTGGTTTGGAATTTACCTGGGTTTTCTGTTTCCAGAGATTATGACCGTTATGCCATCTCGTCACGCGGAAATTTTGAAAATTGGAATAATAATCATATTCTTATGCTTGTTGATGGGATTCCGTTTAATGAAAGTATTTATGGCTCGGCAATGACCTCCGAAATAACCCCTTTAGTATTTATCAAGTCTGTTGAGGTAATGCGAGGAGCAGGTTCTGCCTTATATGGCACCAATGCAATGAATGGTTTACTAAATATCAAAACTATTTCACCTTCAGATTTGAAAGGAAATGTGGAAGCACGGACACGAATTACTGCCAATGGCACACAAATTTATGATGCTATTGCAGGCGTAAACCATGACCGTCTTAGTTTGGTAGCTGCTTTTAACCATTATTATACGATTGGAAATAATTATCAAAGTTATGACGGTTCGGGTAGATTGGATACTAATGGAAATCTACAAAAATTTACGACCAAAGATGGTAGAGAAAGTAGTTATTTTTTTGCAAAAGCTGACTTTAAAGGCAAATTTACAGGCTTGTCGTTTCAATACCACGAACATTTGTGGAACTATGAAACCGTACATGGCTGGGCTTTTCAGATTTCTGACCAAGAGGAAGTATTGCGAGAAAGTCGTAGAATATTGGCATTAACTTATAAAAACCCCATAAGAGATAATAAAATCAACTATGAACTTGTATTGCGTTACCAACGAAAAGGCATTGATTGGGATATGCGTCTATTACCCGATAGTGCAAAATTAGGCACAACTTTATATCCCGCAGGCTTATCTGAAAGAGTAAAAACAGGCATAGACGATTTATTCACACGCATACAAACCAGCTACCAATTCAAAAATAAAACATTATTATTAGTAGGTTTAGAAAATACATTTTTATATTATACAGGTGATGATTTGCATACAAGTAATGTAGATGTAAGTGGCACATTTTTACCAAATCCTAATAATGTTTTTAAAAAAGTAGGTGGTTATTTGGAATATATGCAAAACCATTTGGTTGTCAATACAGGATTTTTTGCACAATATATTTCGCCTAAATTTATGGCACAACGTATGACCATAACTGCAGGCTTACGCCTTGATAATCAGTCATTTAGCTATACAGATATTACACAAATTAACAGACCAATATTAGATAAATCTTTTACACAGTTGAACCCACGCCTTTCTGTAGTTTTTAAAACGACAGAAAAACTGTATCTAAAAGCTATGTTTGGTCGTGCTTTTCGCACCCCTTCACCTGCTGAAATTTTTAGTGCCAATACTTACGCAGTAGCTTCTAATATCAAGCAATTACAACCAGAAAGTGTAGATTCTTTTGAACTTTCGGCAGATTATAATGCCAATAAAAAATTATTTATGCGTCTAAATGGTTATTATACCTCTTTTGAAAACTTGATAGGTTATAGCATACAAAATAATGCCTTAGCCACAAATTTGTATTCTACTAAAACTGTAGGTTTTGAAATAGAAACTACTTATAATAGTGAAAAATTTACTGCCTTTGCTAATTATGGTTTTGCCAAAAGGCTCAGTGAGGTTATTTTAGATACAACCATTATAGCAAGTAAAGAGGTTACTTGGGTGCCTGCACACACCGCAAAGATTGGTGCAACTTACCGAGTTGGCAAATTTTATTTATCAGCAGTGGCAAATTATCAAGGCAATGTCTTGCGAAGAAATAGCGACAATGTGCTAACAAGTTTTAATGGCAATACAATAGATGTTACAAAATATAGACCAAATACAGTAGCAGCTTTTGTAAATTTGGACACTAAAATTGGATTTAAGGCATCTAAAAATTTTGAATTTGCTTGCTTTATTAGCAATCTATTAAACATAGAGGCGTATGCCCTAAAAAACTTTGCTTATCCAATGGATTATCGGTTGCCTTTGCGTGCAATTATGTTGGATATAAAGTTTAATTATTAAGCTAATGTAATAGTGTAATGTTAATGTTATACTGTAATCCTATCTGTTTACAGTATAGTTGTGTGGTATGTACCGTACCCTTTGGCGGTACATACCATACAACTAACATTATATTATTGCTTATACTTTATATATGTTTCCAAATCTTTGTCGCCTCGTCCCGAAAGATTAATCACCAATACATCAGATTTTTTGAAAGTCATTTTGTCTAATATTGCAAATGCGTGTGCCGTTTCTATGGCTGGAATAATTCCTTCGAGTTTGCTTACTTCAAATCCTGCCTGCATTGCTTCTTCATCTGTAACATTGACAAAAGTAGCTCGTTTGGTATCGTATAAATGTGCGTGAATAGGTCCTATACCTGGGTAATCTAAGCCTGCCGAGATAGAATAAGGTTCTACTACTTGCCCATCTTCGGTTTGCATCAAAATAGTTTTGCTGCCATGTAAAATTCCTGCACGTCCTAAGGCTGTAGTAGCTGCCGACATACCTGTAGCAACGCCTTTTCCGCCTGCCTCGACTGCGATTAATTGCACTTCTGGCTCGTCCAAAAAATGATAAAAAGCTCCTGCGGCATTACTTCCACCACCTACACAAGCTATTACATGGGTTGGCAATTCGGTATCCATTTGCTCCTTTAGTTGCTTGCGAATTTCGGCACTAATTACCGATTGAAAACGTGCAACCATATCAGGATATGGGTGAGGTCCCACTACCGAACCTATAATATAATGGGTATCTTCTGGGTTATTTATCCAATGACGCATAGCCTCATTGGTTGCATCTTTTAGGGTTTTACTTCCACTTGTGGCAGGCACTACAGTAGCCCCCAAAATTCGCATTCTTTCTACATTTGGTTTTTGACGTTCCATATCATGTTCCCCCATATATACTGTACACGAAAGTCCCATCAAAGCACAAACGGTAGCCGTAGCTACACCATGTTGCCCCGCCCCTGTTTCTGCAATAATTTTGTGTTTGCCCAATTTTTTTGCAACTAATATCTGCCCAATGGTATTATTAATTTTATGCGAGCCTGTATGACACAAATCTTCTCTTTTCAAAAAAATATGGCATTTATATTTGTCTGAAAGTCGTTTTGCATAACTAAGTGGTGTTGGTCTGCCTACATAATTTTGCAATAAGTCTTGAAATTCGGCTTGAAATTCGGGACTATAAATAATATGTAGGTAATTGCTTTGCAATTCTTCTACATTAGGATATAGCATTTCGGGAATATATGCACCGCCAAATTGCCCATAATATCCTTGTTCATTCACTTGATAGTTTGTTGTCATTAGATTTTTTTGTTAGTAATATGTATGTAACTCTATGCCTAAAAAATTTGTTTCGTAAGACCAATTAATAATAAAGATATATAGACAGATAATACAGATAATACTGCAAAGTATGCAATTTTTTTGAAAACAAAAATGTTAGAAATTTAGCTATTCAAAATATGTAAAATATTTATATCTTTGCAAAATATTTCTCAACAAAGCCCATGAAATTAAATCTAAATCCTTCTGAAAAATTTGAATCCAGACATCTCGGAGTCGATGAAAAACAAATTTCTGCCATGCTGAAATTCATCAAAGCAGATAGTGTCGAGCAATTAATTCAACAAACCGTACCCGATGCTATTCGCCTACAAAAACCAATGGATATTCCAGCAGCAAAATCTGAATTGGAATTTCTAACAGACTTCAAAAAATTAGCACAAAAAAATAAGGTTTTCAAATCGTATATTGGTTTAGGTTATCACCCTTGCAGTACCCCAACAGTTATCTTGCGAAATATCCTCGAAAACCCAGGTTGGTACACTGCCTATACGCCTTATCAAGCCGAAATTGCACAAGGTCGTTTGGAAGCCCTTATCAATTTTCAAACCATGATTATTGATTTGACACAAATGGAAATTGCAAATGCTTCGCTACTTGACGAAGCAACCGCAGCAGCCGAAGCTATGACTCTATTATATGCTGTAAAAAAAGCAAGCAAAAAAGATGCCCACCAATTTATAGTTTCTCACCAATGCCTACCACAAACCATCGAGCTATTAAAAACAAGGGCAATTCCTTTGGGAATTGAATTAGTAATTACAGATTACAATAAAATAAATATCACAGATAAAAATATCTTTGGTGTTTTATTACAATATCCTTTGGCAAATGGCGAAGTAATAGACTATACTGATTTTATTGCAGCAGCACACGAGCATGAAGTAAGAGTAGCTGTGGCAGCAGATTTGTTGAGTTTGGCAATCTTGAAAGCCCCAGGGGAAATGGGTGCAGATGTAGTCGTAGGCACTTCGCAACGATTTGGTGTGCCAATGGGTTTTGGTGGACCTCACGCAGCTTTTTTTGCTACTAAAGACGAGTTTAAACGCCAAATGGCAGGCAGAATTATTGGAGTTTCAAAAGATGCACAAGGCAATTTGGCATACCGTATGGCTTTACAAACCAGAGAGCAACATATTAAACGTGAAAAAGCAACTTCTAACATTTGTACTGCACAAGTTTTATTGTCGGTAATGGCAGGAATGTTTGGCGTATATCACGGAGCCGAAGGCATCAAAGCTATTGCAGAAAGAATACATGGATTAACTACTTTGTTGGCAAAAGGCTTGTTATCTTTGGGTTATAAAACCGAAAATGCAACTTGGTTTGATAACATAACCATTACTTGTAATGCAACTATTACACAAAATTTGCGAAAAGCAGCCGAAAACAAAGGCATTAATTTTAGATATTACACAGAAAATGCAAATGTTGGTATTCATTTACACGAACTTAGCACTATAGAAGATGTACATGAAATTCTACATTTATTTGCCGACGCAGGAAGTTATAGCCTAAAATTTGATACACAACAAGAAGCAAAAAACATTATTTCTTTGTTGCCAAATAATTTGGTACGTACAAGTAACTATATGACGCACCCTGTTTTTAGCAACTATAGAACAGAGCATGAATTATTGCGTTATATGAAATCCTTAGAAAATAAAGATTTGTCGATGGTACATTCAATGATTTCTTTGGGCAGTTGCACCATGAAACTCAACGCAACTACCGAAATGATACCTGTAACGTGGGCAGAATTTGGAAATATTCACCCTTTTGCACCCGAAAATCAAACACTTGGCTATGCCGAATTATTCAAAAATCTTGAGCATTGGTTATGCGAAGTTACAGGTTTTGATGCAGTTTCTTTGCAACCAAATTCTGGAGCTCAAGGCGAATATGCAGGTTTGATGACCATTCGTGCATACCACGAGAGCAGAGGCGACAAACATAGAAATATAGCCTTAATTCCTTCTTCAGCACACGGAACCAATCCAGCAAGTGCAGTAATGGCAGGTATGAAAGTAGTTGTTACCAAATGTGATGAAAATGGTAATGTAGATTTTGCAGATTTGCAAGCAAAAGCAAGACAATATAGCGAAAATTTATCTTGCCTAATGGTTACCTATCCATCTACGCATGGTGTTTTTGAAGAGGCTATCAAAGATATTTGCAAATTGATTCACGATAATGGCGGTTTGGTATATATGGACGGTGCAAATATGAATGCACAAGTAGGACTAACAAGCCCTGGTAGCATTGGTGCTGATGTTTGCCACTTAAATCTCCACAAAACTTTTTGTATTCCGCATGGTGGTGGTGGACCTGGAATGGGACCTATTGGGGTAAATCACAAATTAGCACCGTTTTTGCCTTCGCATCCTTTGCGTCAAACAGGTGGAAATCAAGGAATTACGCCTATTTCAGCAGCACCTTTTGGCAGTGCAAGTATTTTGACTATTTCCTACGCCTATATTGCTATGATGGGTGCAGATGGATTGAAACGTGCAACAGAAATTGCTATTCTCAACGCAAATTATATCAAAGAAAGACTTTCGGCACATTATCCAATTCTTTACACAGGCAAAAACGGAAGAGCAGCCCACGAAATGATTTTAGATTGTCGAGGTTTCAAAGCCTTTGGCATTGAAGTAACAGACATTGCAAAACGTCTAATGGACTATAATTTCCATGCTCCTACGGTTTCGTTTCCTGTTGCAGGTACTTTGATGATTGAGCCTACAGAAAGTGAAAGCAAAGCCGAGTTAGACAGATTTTGTGATGCAATGATTGCAATTCGCCACGAAATTCAGGAAGTAGCCGATGGAAAATATGCTAAAGATAACAATGTTTTGGTGCATGCACCACATACAGCATCTGTATTATTGGGCGAATGGGCAAGACCTTATAGTCGTGAAAAAGCAGCTTATCCGTTGGCGTATGTCAAAGCAAATAAGTTTTTCCCTTCGGTAAGTCGCATAGATGATGCTTTTGGAGATAGGAATTTGGTTTGTTCTTGTATTCCAATCGAGGAGTATGTAGAAGCATAGACCTAATTTTCAAAAATTAGTTCCTTAACACAAAGCCCTAAGAGTTAGTTATACTTGCTAATTTTTAGGGCTTTGTAATGCTTTTGCTATGTAACTTACATTTATTAGTTATTTGAAAAATAATCACAAAAATATACTACATTACATAATATTTCCTTACTTTGTGTTATGAAAAGAATATACTTTATTTGTTTGCTGGTTTTATTAGCACTTTTTGCTACAATGCCTTTGAAGGCACAGACGCAGAAATATTGGATTTTTTTGTCGGATAAAGACACTATAGGTTATCAATATGAGCAACATTTATCAGAAGAAGCCATCGAAAGACGTATAGACCAACAAATAGCCTTGTACCAATATTCGGATATTCCCATCAACAAACAATATTTACAAGCATTACAAGAGCAAGGCATACAAATAGTGCAGCTATCCAAATGGCTCAATGC
>JBIKRY010000161.1:0-10387 GCA_044348925.1 Bernardetiaceae bacterium | reverse complement strand
AAATGTAGTATATTTGCATACAACATTTGTGTGTTTATTTGCACTAACTACTGCTATTTTTTGGGGTGTAGTTAATTATTTTTATCTTAAAATTTTAAAAAAGAATGAGCAAAAAACTAATTCGTTTCGATTGGGCAGTCAAAAAATTACTTCGCAACAAGACTAACTTTGTTGTGCTTGAAGGTTTTTTGTCTGAACTTCTATTTGATACTATCCAAATAGAGAGGATTTTAGAAAGTGAGGGAAACCAAGAAACGAATGATGATAAGTATAACCGAGTGGATATTTTAACCCAAAACTCCAAAAACGAGTTGGTTATCATAGAAATCCAAAATACTTACGAAATAGATTACTTTCATAGAATGATTTATGGGGCATCTAAAGCCTTGACTGAAAATTTAAGTTTAGGTGCATCTTACCTTGAAATCAAAAAGGTAATCTCTATTAACATTGTATATTTTGACTTGGGACAAGGAAAAGACTACATTTATAGAGGTAAAACGAATTTTGAAGGTTTGCACCAAAAAGACTTTTTACAACTTTCAAACAAGCAAAAAAAGACGTTTGAGAAACAAAATGTGTCCGATATTTTTCCTGAATACTACATTATTAAAGTTAATCAATTTAATGATGTAGCAACAGATACACTTGATGAGTGGGTTTACTTTCTCAAAAATAGTGAAGTAAAAGACGAATTTAAAGCAAAAGGGTTGGCAGAAGCAAAAGAGGCTTTTGATGTGATGCGTTTGGATAAAGAACAATATTATGCTTACAATCGTTATTTAGATTACTTACACGTAAAAGCAAGTGATGCACTAACTTTGCAAATAGAGGCAGAGGATAAAGTCAGACAAACAAGAAATATTGAAATTGCGAAAAATTTTATTTCTATAGGCTTAGACAATGAAACTATAGCAAAAGGAACAGGCTTAACCGTAGAACAAATAGAGCAACTGCGTAATGAAACGAACCAATAACTGTGCCTAACATTGGTTTGGCGAAAAGCGGGGCAGAAGTGCTAAATTGAACATTTGTCTAAGGTTCAACAACAGTAATTCTATTGAACTTTAGTGCCAAAAATCAGCCACATCGCCAACCCGAAAACCGTTGGCAGTAATGCTATGACGACCGAGACGACATCAAAAACTGATAAAAATTTAATGACTGTCATTAAAGTAAAATATAAAGACTGGGAGTTTGAAGTTGACCAAGAGTTGACAAGACAAACATATGATAATGTTACATTAAGCGGGGCGGACAGTTGTATTTGCAAAGACTGTAAAAACTATGTTGCTTATCGAGACAAAGTTTTCTCTGACGAAATCAAAGAACTTTTTGACGACTTAGGTATTGATTACAGAAAAGAAGTAGAAATCACTTCATTTGAGACTCTTCCTAACGGACTTCATCACATAGGTGGTTGGTACCATTTCAAGGGACGACTTGTGAGTGGGAAAAATTATAGAATTCCACAACCAGACAATAATGGGTATACGTTGGACTTGACTAAAGTGGAAGACAATTTTTCAATTGGTTTTGCATCTGGTAATGACTTAACACACTTTACCGACAAGACAGATTTAGTTCAAATTGAGTTTATGACTTACATACCTTGGGTAATTGACAAATCACTTGTGACAAAAACATAAAATGGAAACGACTACCTACAACAGATAAGAAGCACGAACTGCTAACACGGGCTTTGCGTCAGGCGGGGTGACGTGCAAACTTGGAGTTTTGTGCCTCTATTCAAGTTCAGTGTAGGTTGACAGTTTTGTGCTCCGAAACCCGCCCGAACTCAAAGCCCTTTCCGTTGAACAAAATGCGAGGCTACACCTCGCATTTTGTTCAACGGGTTACACCCGCAGTTGTGCGTAATTTTAAGAAAACAAACCAAAAACAATGATAACACTTGATAAAACACTTTTAAGCCCCGATTTGCTTCAAAGAATTGAAAGTCTAAATATTGAAATTAATAAATTTCGAAATGAAGGAGAATTAGACCAACTGTCAAAGGAAAACTTAAAAGAGTATTTTCGTACACAACATATTTTTCATAGTGCAGGTATTGAGGGCAACCGTTTGACTTTGCAAGAAACAATGCTTGTTTTAAGAGAAGGCATTACTATTTCTGAAAAGTCAATCCAAGATACTGTTGAAGTAAAAAACTTGGGAGTTGCATTCGATTTTTTCTATGAATTGGCACAACAAGATACACCTATTACAGAAAACTATATCAAACAAATACATCAATTGGTTGTAGGGAATGATACCCATGTAAATGCTGGTAATTACCGAAATGTAGGAGTTGTAATTACGGGTTCGGAACACACCCCACCCGAACCTTATGAAGTTCCTTTTAAAATGCAGGAACTAATTGATTGGCTAAACCAAAACTTAAACCAAGAAAATCCTGTGATTTTGGCAGCAGTAACTCATCACGAAATGGCAAAAATACACCCTTTTGCAGATGGCAATGGCAGTACAGCACGACTTTTACTTAATCTTATCTTAATGAAACAAGGCTATCCTATTTGTAGTATTAAAAGAACTGAAAAACCAAGATATTACGAAGCCATGTCAGAAGCAGATGCGGGCAATTATCATCAAATTGTTGAATTGGTTGCTGAAAGTTGTGCAGAACTTTTTTCGATTTATGTAAGGATACGAGAAGAAAGTAATCGCAAAACACAATTTGCTAAAAAATGGGGCAATCGTGATATAGAGGGCAGACTACGCAAGGAAAAAAGCAGATTTGAACTTTGGCTAAATAGAATGAACCAAATCAAATTGGAGTTTAGGCAATTTACCGACTTGCTCAATGATAACTTAGAAACTTATAGTGTAACCTACTATGAATACCCATCTATTACTTTTGATACTTTTCAAGAATTAGAAGAAAGAGGGAGTTCTCAAAATACTTTCTTTTTCTCCATTCGTTTTGTCAATAGAGAAAGTAAAAAAATTGTTCAAACATTCGTGTTTAGATTTTTCAGAGACCACAATAAATTTTCTCCCAATGATACTATAATTCCTTTGGAATTGAATTGTCATAACCCTGAAACAAAAAGTTTTTTGGTAATAGACAAATTTCAATGGGCGGATAGAGTTCAATTACGTTCGTTTTATTTCAATTCAACAGCAACGGCTGCCGCTAACGAATTGATTATAAACAGATACAACAGAATACAAAGAAAAACTATTGAAGAAAGTAACTTAAAATTAAACGAAATTGTAGAAACATTTTTTAATGATGTCTTATCAAATGTGCTTGGTCTGTAAAACAAAAACTACGCACAACATTGCATTTATGCAAGGCGGACTAAGATGCTAAATATGAACTTTGGTGCTTTTTACTTACTTTTATGCTTGTGTGAAGTGGAGTGCTTTTAACCCCCGCCTTCGCCAAGCCCCAAACCATTGTGCGTTATTATAACCAAAATGATAAAATATTGCATTTGCGCAAGGCGGGAATCCTATGCGTTGATATGGGCTATTTTTTAGTAATATAACGTGAACTACGGATACCGTATATTCGCCTTTAGGCGAATGAATCGGGTAAATTGAAAGAAAAATAGTAATTATTTATCTTTCAATCTACCTAACTCATTTGTTTAGGCAAGCCCGCCTAAAGGCAAATATCCCTCACATTAGTAGGCTTATAATCTGTAGTTCACGTTATGTTACTATGTGGTAAATGAAAATTTTGATGCGGAAAACCTAACCTCCATAGCTCTAAAATTCTATTCCAATTACTGTTATATCGTCTGTTTGTTCGTGTGTGCCTATCCATGTACGCATATTTTTTTCTATCTCTTGTTTTTGCTCTTGCATTGGCAATAAATGCACTTCTACTAATAATTCCCGAAACCGTTTTATCATAAATTTTTTGTTTTGCGTCCCACCAAATTGGTCTAAATATCCGTCTGTAAATAGATACAATTTGTCTTTGGGTTGATAAGAAATTGTAATTTCGTCAAATTTTTTATTGGCTATATTTCCACCTATTGAGTTTTTACTGCCAATAAGTTGTTGTATTTCTGTATTTCGTATAAAAATAGCTTGATGTTTGGCACTTGTAAACACAAATTCTTTTGTTAGTGCATTGACTTTTAACAAAGACAAATCCATACCATCTTGCACAAAATCTTGGGTACTTTTTTCACTATTCAAAGTGGCAATCATTCTTTTGTCTAATTCTATAAGAATTTGTGAAGGATTTGTAATTTTATTTTCCAAAATAATCATATTTAATAAACTATTTCCGATAACTGTCATAAATGCCCCAGGTACGCCATGCCCTGTGCAATCGGCACAAACCAAAATATAGTTAGCAATATCTATTTTTTGAAACCAAAAAAAATCACCGCTAACAATATCTTTAGGTTTGTAGAAAATAAAAGCATTTGGAATAGTTTTGTAGATAAGTTGTTCGTCAGGCAACACCGCATATTGAATCCGTTTTGCATAATGAATACTTGAGAGAATATCTTTTTTATGTAATTCGAGTTCTTTACTTTTTTCCTCTATTTCTATTTTGGCAGCAATTACAGCATTAAAATATTTCTCTTTGCCCTGCTCGTGCAAATAAAGTATAATACCAATGAATACAGCAGCAAAAAAATAATTAATAAAAACATAATCAATACTCAATGTTAAAAAATCTGTTCTAAAATCTTTAACTTCTTTAAATGCTGCGTAAAATAAAAAAACATAACCTAATAAGGATATTCCAAACCAAATAAAACCACTTCGTTTGTTTGCCACCAAAAAAGCCCAGCACCAAACTACAATCAGCCAAGCATTATCAGAAGCATACATGCCACCTGCAGCAGTATAGGTAGAGTTTATATTCGAAAAAACCATTAAAGACACTAAAATATTAACAAATAGTATCCGTTTATTAAATTTTCGATACAATAAAAACAATGCCAACATAGAAGATAATATGGCAACAATAGCCATATTCTGTTCCAACATGTGTGTCTGTGTAGTAAAATTATACACTGCCCCAGGAATACCGCAAAGGATAAATAAAAAAATGGAAACAATAAAAAATCTTCCTTTTCGGAATGTTTCGGGATTTTCCTTGTCCTTGTGATGCACAAATTGGTCAAGATATTTTTCGGTAAATGTCATTATAAAATCGGCTAATTTGTTTAATTACGTAATAAATTTATTGCAGTTTCTACATCTTTGGTAGGCAATAAACAAACTTTGTTTTTGCACACATAAATCAAGGTTTCTTTTTGTGCAGGTCTATCCACCAATAACGGTAATTTGCTACTTGTTTTGCTAAGTGCAATAATTTTATTTGGAATGTAATATTTTGTTAATTTTTGCAAAATTTCAAAAGCATTTTCTCCGCTAATTGCTACTTCGGCAGTTCCTGTGATATATTTTGTGTAAAGACAAGCCCAATTAGACAAATAACGAGGTTCTTTAGTTATCAATGGTGTCATAGCTTGTAACATATCGTCTGCTATTTGTTGATAGTTTGCATTTTCAAAATACAAAGCTAAAGTATGCAAATTAGTAGCCATAATAGAATTAGACGAAGGAATTACATTATCAAAAATTTCTTTTTTCCTTGCAATTAATTTTTCCCCTTGTGCATCTGTATAAAAGAACATTTTTTCCTTTGCATCATAAAAATTAGCCAATACATATTTTGTCAATTTGTCTGCCATTTGCAAATAATTTTCCTCAAAACTAATTTGATAAAATGCAATAAATGCCTGAATTACGAGAGAATAATCATCTAAATAGGCAAATAGGCTTGTTTTTCCGTTTTTGTAACTATGCCAAAGATAGGGTTCTTGGTGCAAAGGATTACTATTTTTGTCGGAATTAATCATTGTTTCGAGTAGAAACTTGGCATTCTTTTCTGCCAATGCATAGAATTTTTTGTCGCCAAATACCATATACGCATCACACAAACCTTTGAGCATTAAGCCATTCCAAGAGCTTAGTGTTTTGTCGTCAAGGGTAGGTTTTATACGGTGGTTTCGTTGTGCCAACAAGACTTTTTTCCAAATTTCAACTTGTTTTTGTAATTTTTCGAAACTTATATTTTCTGATTTTGCAAAATTGCTGTCCGATTGTGTCCGAAAAAGTATGTTATAACCATGTTCCCAATTTCCTTCTTCTTCGGTTTCTGGGTCTGTTGCAATGTTGTAATATTTTTTGAATATATCAAGATTTTCAAGCCCTGTATCTTCCAATTCGTCTTTTGTCCAAACATAAAATTTCCCTTCTATTCCTTCGCTATCCGCATCCAAAGCACAAAAGAAATTTCCACTATTTCCTAACAATTCCCTTTCTACAAATGCAATAGTTTCATAGACTACTTTTTTGAAAAGGTCTTTTAATTCTTCGGTATAAATTGGATTGTCGGTTTCAAAAGTACCTAACAAACTGTATGCTTCACTATATAAACTGATTAGCTGTCCGTTGTCATACAACATTTTTTCAAAATGTGGAATATTCCAAGCATCATCTGTTGCATATCGAGAAAATCCACCACCAATTTGGTCATAAATTCCAGCGTATGCCATACTAATTAAGGTCAATAAAGTTTGTTGAAATGCTTTTTCGTCTTTGGTAATTGCAATATGACGCAACAAAAATAAATAAATGGACGGCATTGGAAATTTTGGTGCTTGTCCCATTCCTCCTTTTTGGGTGTCAAAATGCTTTGCCAAATTTGTAACTGCTTGTTGCAAATATTGAACAGAAAACGCATTTTTTATGGGTTTTATGCCATATTTTTCTATTTCACTACGATTGATGATTTCACTTAATTGTTCGGCAGAAGTATGTAATTTTTCAGGCTGGACAATAAAAGTTTTGGTAATTTGTTGCAATAAATATAGCCATTTATCGGCAGGATAATAAGTGCCACCATAAAACGGCTTTGTATTTGGCAACAAAAATACGTTTAAAGGCCAGCCACCATTTACGCCCATTGCTTGTATGGCTTCCATATAAATATTGTCGATGTCTTGACGTTCTTCTCGGTCTATTTTTATGCAAACAAAATTTTCATTCATATAATTTGCAATCTCTTGATTTTCAAAAGATTCTCTTTCCATTACATGACACCAATGACAAGTTGCATAACCAATACTAATTAAAATAGGCTTGTTTTCTGTTTGGGCTTTTTGCAATGCTTCGTTTCCCCAAGCATACCAATCTACAGGATTGTGTGCATGTTGTAATAAATAAGGGCTTGTTTCGTGGCTTAATCTGTTCATGGCTATTGGTTGTATTTTTTAGTAAGTTATCAAAATAAAATAATAACTCCTATTTGTGGAATAATTACGTCTGTTTTTGATTGTTTTGGCTCTTTAAAATTTGCATTTACTATTCCTGCATTATCTACAGAATAGCTTACGCTACTTGCATCATAATACTGTGCATTTCCTCCAAAAAGATAATAACATTTTACATCAAATTTGATAGCATCTCCGCCAAATTGTATGCCCACTGCACCGCCATAACTCAATACAATATCACTAAGTTGGTTGTTGGTTTCTGTAGTATTTGTAGTATTGTTATTATTGGAATTAGCATTTTGTGTTAAATCTTTTAGACTTGCATTAGTATATAGCAAATTAAATCCAAATAGTCCATCTGCATACGGGTGTACATTGCCACTATGTTGTGGTTTGATACGTGCCATGATATGTCCCATAAACATATTATTGTTAATTGCTAATTCATAATTTCGGGAATATGTTGTCCAGCCTACTCTTGCTATAGGTACACTAAATTTTCGAGTGCTATGCCCGTACATGGTATAGCTAATTTCGCCACCAAGCATTACTGCCGATTCGTTGCCTCCAATTTTGAAAAGTGCCTGTAAGCCACCACCAATACCCCAAGCATCAGAATTTTGGCGAAATGTTCCTGTAGGAATCATTACCCGAAAACCTAAGCCACCTTCGCCTTGTGCATAGATAGGAAAATATGCTAATAATAGCAAACATACTAAAATTATATTTTTAGTTTTCATATTTTTTATTGGTTTACATAGTACGGTTATTTTTTCTACCAAACAAAGATACTAAAAAATCGTATGTTTTAGCCAAAATGCGTACCATTTTATGGTGGATTAATGGCGTATCTTGGTATAAATTTAGGAATATTGTCTTGATAATTATATAGATTGGATTTAGAATAATGTAGGTTACATATCAGAAATATATTGTAGGTTTTCGTGTGTGGTTTATTTAATATCCGTGTAATTATTTGCCAGTAGTACAAATTATGAAAAAAATATAGCACTTTATATTTTCTAAGGTATGTTCTTACTCACCAATTTATCTATGATTGTTTTAAAGTAGATAAGTTCATCTTTAAGAACTTGGATTTGGCTTTCATATAATTCTCTTTCTTTCTCTGAAACTTTATTTTTTATATAGAAAAAAGCATTTGTCTTTTGACGAGTTGGAGTATTATTGAAAATAAGTTTTTCGTCAAAACCTAAAATATCAAATAAGTTAATTTCTAAAATAGTTGCTATATGTTCTAATTTATCAAGGTTTATGCTAACTTCATCTCTTTCTATTTTAGCATAGCCGGATTGCGACATTTTAAGGGCTAAGGCTAAATTATCTTGGCTTAGACCTTTTAGTTCTCTTAGCCTTGCTATTTTTTTTCCAACCTTCATAAAAGTTTATTGTTTTATCTTACATTTTTTTATTTATCCTTACAAGTGCTAAAAATATCTTTTAAAGACTAATTTACCACCCCATAGATTAAACAATTATAAATAATATAATTATCTTTGCAAAATAAGTATAAAAACTAAAACAAACAAAATTTATTATGAAACAAAAAATTTATTCCCTTGTAATACTATTTATATGGCTACAATTTCTCAATGCTTGTTCTATTACAGAACAACTAAAAGATGTAAAGAAAGAAAGTATAGACTTTTCTTCTTTATTTACAAAAAATATTGCAAATGGTAAAACGGAGTTGCAATTGACAATAGAAATAGACAAAGAAAATGGCTGGTTGGTATTTAAAGACACTACAGATTTCAATCTTGCTATGAAACTTATGACACAAAAGTAATCCTGATGCACTTGCTAATTGGGAAAAAAGTCATAGTTTTCTAACACTACACAAACTTTATGAGCAAGTGATGGAAGAACAAAGTAATTATTTGAAAAATTTAGCTAAAACAGTAAAAGTAAAACCAATGGTTTATCCAATGACTACTTTATTAGAAATAAATAAAGACAAATTTATCATTAGCCAAAATGGTATTGATATGAAAGTTACTATTGATGCTATGGCTTGGTTAGTAAATGCAAATAATCTTGTTAAAGTAGGTAATTAAATTATTCAGTACAACTATGATAATATAAAAATTATTACAGATGGACTACAAATCAAGTTGCTAATTTGGCCAATGTAAAAGAAACACAAGGCAATATATTTGTTGGGAAAGTGGAGAGAACATTAAAACTTGTTGCTGATGAAACAAAGAAACAAGGCGGGAGAAGTGAAGACTTGACATGACGAGGTTTTTGTGATTCAAAAGATGTAAATAGTAACTGGGACTGGCGAGTAATTGCTTATGTAGAAGAAGTAAAAACTTATTATTCTTCATACTATACGTATCAAGCGTATATAAAACTTCGTTCTTTGGAATGGTTTTCTTCATTTTGGAGTTGGAACTGGTCTAATTGTCCTACAACAGAACTTATGTCAAATGGCTATGTTAGCATTTATACAGGAAGCCCTTCATCAGGCGCATATTGGTATAATGGCTATTATTCTACATTGTCATATAGTTCTAGTACACATACAAGATATTGGTATTTTACCTACTTATCCATCTTGTTGAATGACCCTGTATCAATGCCTATTTGGAATAGTTCTACTAGTTTTCATAATGTTTCTGGCGCAAATGGCTGTCATTGCCAAATTTTACCTCAGTAAATTTTAATTAATATTTCATAAATTATAAGTAAAAGTAAATAATCAGTTGATAATCAGCAATTCCCACTTTGACGTGCTTAATTCATTGATTATCAATACTAGCCTGCACGTTTTTTTCTAATTTTAGGTAATTCATTGATTATCAACAAATTACTAAATACAAAAAACGAGTTAAATACTTGATTATCAATCAATTAGTCAAAGTGGGAACTGCTGGTTGATAATATTTTTCAGTACAAATACTTGATTTCCAATTATTTACATTTGTTTTTATTATCAAATAAATTCTTTTTTTTATTAGAGTTTATGAATAATTTGTATAATAGACTTCAGCAATTCCCACTTTGGCAATTCAATGGTCAATTTTTTATATTTCTATAATTTAAAGCAAGTTAATATTTTATGCGAAAAAGTTTTATCCCTAAAAAAA
>JBIKRY010000159.1:0-10397 GCA_044348925.1 Bernardetiaceae bacterium | reverse complement strand
CACAAGCTGTTATAGCACGTTTAGGACAAAAACCTACTTTATTAAAAGCAGCAGATTATCCAAAAGATGCTAAAAAAATAGATGTAAAAGTAACACGCAGAACTCCACAAGTAAAAGAAACTATTGGGGTTGATGTGTTCTTAAATTGGAGTGCAGGAACTGCCAACGAGTTAGGAGATTTGGTAACAAAAGCATCTACCAATCAATTAAAATTAGTGGTAATTAGCAACAGAGGTGTGAAAGTATATCCAAATGGACACGCAGAAACTTTTTGCACAGACCATTGGCGTTGCAGATTCGAAAATCCAGAAGGAAAAGCAGTTACACACGACAATATCATAGAGGTATTGCAAAACGTACAAAAATTAGGCTTAGACTTTATAAAAATCGAAAACCTATGTACCTTTGATGGCAAAAAAGGCTATACAATGGCACAAGGACAATAAATTACTAAACATTTTCCATACCAAATACTATTTGATACTTTCTAAGTCTGTAAGACTTGGAAAGTATCAAATTTGCATAAGTTAACGTGAACTACGGATTAATTTATTGATAATCAAGAAGTTACAAGTAAAATATATAATAAATAAGTTGCGTAACAACCGTATATTCGCCTTTAGGCGAATGAAATGTAAGGATAAAAACAAACTTGGTTATAAATTCACAAATTTTGAGAAATAATTACTATTTTTCTTTCAATTTACCCGACTCATTCGCTTAGGCAGCCCCGCCTAAAGGCGAATATACGGTATCCGTAGTTCACGTTAAGTTACTATGCAACTTAGATTCCTTATACTTTGTTTTTCATATTTAGAAAAATAATAATGGCGTTGTTTCTTATTTTTTATACATAATTTTCCCATCTTCTGTAACCTCAATAGTTGCTGTAGGAAAATCTGTTTTGGTTAATTGTTGAATGAGATGAATAGCAGTTTTTTTGTCATCTAACGAAACGCCACCTTCTCCTAACTGAATAATAGGCGTAATTTGTCCTTCCAAAAACTTACCTTCTTTATCTGTTGCTACTTTGATGATAGGTGCTACCCCACTTACGCCCTTCAGATTAAAACGTGCATACGTGCAAAAATTTCCTAAACTATAGGCAATAAAACGGTCTTTATAAACTTCTACGGCTCTTGTAACATGAGGCCCATGCCCAAAAACTACGTCTGCACCTGCATCAATTACCGCATGAGCAAAAGCATATACATTGCCACGATTTTCGCCATGAAAAGGCTCATCTTTTTTCGTAACGTGTTGATGACCAGTACCTTCCGCACCACCATGAAACGAAACCATTACAATATCACATTTTTCTGCCAATTCACTAACCAATTTTTTTGCTGCAACCAAATTGCGAATATCCATCGTACCCGAATTAGGGGCAAAACCTGCAAAACCATAACGAATTCCCTCTTTTTCAAAAATTACAGATGGCACAGATTCCAAGCCTGCTGCTGGAAGTCCTATTTTTTGCAAAGCTTTAATCGTATTGTTACGACCTTCCGCCCCAAAATCTCCCACATGGTTATTGGCAATGCTCATCACGTCAAAACCCGCAGTTAGCAAATTATCTAATAATTTTTCGGGCATTCTAAAGGCATAGCAAAGTTTAGAATTCGAGCATTTTTTTACTGTTCCACCCTCATTTAATACAACACCCTCCAAATTACCAAATGTAATAGTAGCATCTTGTAAAATATGATTTACCGCAGATAATAAATGTTTGCCATTTTCGGGAGGCAAAAAATCAGCAGATGGATAATTTGTTCCCAACATCATATCCCCAACGCCAATAAAAGTCAAAGTATCTTTGTGTATGCGGGCAGTAATTTCTTTGCTTAATTTTGTAGAATCTATTATAGAAATAGTAGAATCTATTTTAATGGCATTTTTTGATTTATCTTCGCCAACAGATTTGCAAGCAAATTGCAAAACGAGGAGCATAGAAATTTTAAATAAATAGTTCATTGGTAGATTGTATATAATTTTTTTGCAATAATGACAAATAAAATATAATTAACATAAAATTAACTACTTAATTTATGTTTAGAAATACTTGTTTTTTTCCGTATTATCCAAACTATAATAGCTATTACAAGTATAATACTCAAAATAGATAACCAAGTTAGCAAAGATATTGCACTATCTTCGTCTATAAATTGATTTGCAAGATTTGTACTGCGAATTACACTAAAATTATTAGGGTATATTATTTCCAAAGTATCTGCAATTTGAAAATTTAAGATGTTGCTGCTTGTCATATTTTGATGTTCTCCACCAAAACGTAATTGATATACTTTTGTAGTTTCTAAGTTAGCAATTAAATGATATTTTAGTTGTTGGGCTTCTATAGCACTAAATTTTATTCTTTGTTGGTTGTAATAATGAATTTTTAGGCGAAAAAACTGCCCATATAGCTTATTTAATACCAAATAATTAGGTTTACCATTTGCTAATTGAAAACTTTGTATATGTTCAAAAAAAGCTAAAGAATCTTTTTTGGCTTGTAATTCTACGTTTAGTGCATAGTTTGCAGTATTTGCAACAAAATGAAAGTCTAACCAATTTATATATTGACATTCCGAAAAATTAAAATCTACGTAGCAAATAGAATCTGCGTTTTCTTTTACTGTTTTCTGTTCCATTTTTGGAATTTCTAAGTTTACATAACTTTCTTTGGGAAATAACGAAGTTTCTGCAAATATTTTGTCTATAGTGATAGGTTCTGTATCAAAATCGTCAATTACTATTTTATAAAAACGAAATTCACTTCTTTCTGCAATACTTACATCAATCGGCATATTGGCTTGATACACTATTTTGTAATTCTCTACTAAGGTAATCCATTGTTCATGGTCATAACTTCCACTAATACTAATTTTTTTAGTAGTTGAAAATGCTTTACAATGCAATACAAAATAGTCTATGGTTTCTTTTTTGCTATTTTCTACAATTATTTCGGTGTTAATACCTGTATTTTTTTTTGTACGGTAGAAAGGTAGTGTATGGCGTTGAATACTTGAATTAATTGGAGGTGATGCTTGGAGGTAATGTTTTACTTCTTGGTTATTTTGGTCATAGAGTTTTATATTACCTAAAGAAGACGTTAAATGATTGATAATTTGCTCATTTAATTCTATTTTATGATAACCATTTTCTTTCACAGAAAATTTATTGCTTTCATACATAAAGTTTTGTGTATAAGCTACACTAACACTAAAAAAGAAAGCTACCAACAGTAGAGTTTGTTTCATAAACAGTAGGTTATAATATATAAAAAATAGAAAACCTTAATGATGTTAATGATAAAAACGATGGAAGGTAAATGCTTTTATGGAATTATTTATGGAATTATTTTTTGGTACATTGGTGTTTTATTTTCCAGATGTGTACCAAAAAATTCTATGTATGCTACTTTGGGTTTGAATAAGCCTTTGGATTGGATAAAAATATGGTTTACTAACATTACTTCGCCATTTATTTCTACTTTTACATAAGGTTTTCCTGTATTATCTAATTCTAAGATAAAAATTAGCTTTTTGTAGGCTACTAAAGTAAATTCATACTGATTTTTTGTAAGATATTGCCCCGTTATTCCGTATGCTAATTTTCGTTGTTCAAAATTTAATTCTTCAATTATTCCACCATTTTCGTAGCTTATCCAATAAATATGTATTGGATAAGTTGCCAATTCTTTTTCTTTTTCAAAAATGGCATCATAAACAATCGTATTTCGGTTAGTGCTTCGTTGAATATAAAATAATCTTTCAAAACTTGTTGTAGGAATAGGATAAGTAATTTGTGCAAAAATAGGGGAACAGATTGCACAAAAAAGTAGGCAAATAACATATTTTAGTGCAAAACGGGAAGTATTATCTTTCATGGTTCTATTTATACTATTGTATAAGTGGCTAATTAAATTATTATACAATTAAATATACTTTCCAAGTCTTAAAGACTTGGAAAGTATGTTGTTTATTAGCACAATTATTACTTACCAAATTATATTTCCAAAATTATCTTGCCACAAAATAAAAAATTCTTTTGACTTCTACTTTGTTATCTTTTGCTCGTATCTCTATTTGATAATTTTGTACCTGCCCGTTTGCAAGTAAGTCAAAAGTATTGATAAGAGGAGTTTGGGTAAAATCATATACTAATTCCTGCAAATTTTGTGCATCTACAAGTTGTTTGCTACTGCCATTACTAATAAAAAACTGCTGCATATATGCCAAAAAATTATCGTCTGTGATTTTTCCTTGCAATATAATTTGCTTTGCGTCTATAGGTATTATTGTAGGATTTTGGGCATCTGTACTCAAAACAATTTCGGTTTCATTTCCATTTGCTAATTTAACAACAGGTCTTAAAGCCGTAATTAATGGTGGGTCATCTACCTTAATCGTAATTTTTAAGCTATAAATACTTTGGTTGCCCGAATTATCTGTAACTGTTAGCACTACTTGGTATTCATCATTAATGGCTGCGGTGCTTGGAATAGCATAAGTATCTGTGAGTATATCTTCCAATTTTGCACTACTTCCTGTCAAAACATAATCTTTGTTGCTAACTACAGTCCCATTTGTACGTTTAAAAACTACATTTAGATTAGCTAAATTTTTATTATCTGTAATTGTACCACGCAAAAACTTAAAGTTGCCTTTTTCTACCACCAATAGTTCTCGTTTGATACTATCCAACTGTGGTCTTGATTTTCCAATCGTAATAACAGGCGAAACTCTATCACAATCTATTTTAAACTTGATAGGAATTGTATTTACACCTGAATTGCCCGCAAAATCTGAAGCCGAAATATTTAAGGTTAATATATCTCCGTTGCTAATTAATTTATCTTCTGCATCTTTTTCTGGAATACGAATTGGTGGTACAAAAAAGTCTATCAAGGATATTCTCCGCGTAGTTGTATTATTCAAATCTGTAGAATTGACAAATACATTGACTTCTCTACTATTTCTTGTAACTGTAACTAAAACAGTTAGATTTCTAATAGCTTGGTTGTCCGTTACACTTACATCTCCATTAAAATTAAGTACATCTAACTGACAAATAGTATAGACTCCTGCCGCATCAGCTACTAAATTTACAAAGGCATTGTTTTTAAAAATCGTAATTTTTGGGGCAACACTAATCACAGGCTTTACTTGGTCGGGTAATATTTTGGTATTTTTTACGGTTCTTGTGGAATTGCCTGCTGCGTCTGTTACGATAACTGTAACCGAGTAATCTCCAGGGCTGGTATCCACAGGAATAGCAAAGCAAGTGCTGGCATCATACCTACGCCCACCTCTATCTAAAGTAATTGGAATTTCTTTTGAGAAAATTTGCGTGCCTAAAGTGCCTGTTACTGTTCCATCAGCAGACGCATTCATTAGCACAAGTATTTTTGCAAGTCTTTCATTATCTGTGTAGATAGTGCTAATACAAATGGTATCTTGTAAGGTATATTCGGGTTTAATTTGAAAATCCGTAATAATCGGATTGATACGGTCTTTTACTTGAATACAAGAAAAAGAGCAGGATAAAAGTAAAAAAATATAGAAAAAAGAAAAACTTTTCATAGTTTAGTTGCTACATTAGTTTCAAATGTACGAATTTCTTAATTCTTATCGATATTTTTGCTAAAATTTTGTAAAAATATTATTTTGCAACAAATTTAAGACAATGAAAACTATTCTTTTTTTTACTATTTTAGTATGTAGTGCAATGAATTTTGCACAGGACAAACCAACCTATTTGTTATACGACAAAGAAGACAAGCCTTTGACGTATAGTATGGCATTACAAAAAGCTTCGGAGGCTGATGTAATTTTGTTTGGTGAAATTCATAACAATCCTATTGCACATTGGCTACAGTTGCAATTAACCAAAGACTTGTTTAAAGCAAAAAATGGCAAGTTAATTTTGGGGGCAGAAATGTTCGAAACAGATGTGCAACTTATTTTGAATGAATATTTGTCGGGCTTAATTCGTGAAAGTTCTTTTGAAAAAGAGGCAAGAGTTTGGGAAAATTACAGCACCGATTACAAACCATTGGTAGTTTTTGCCAAACAAAACAAAATTCCTTTTATTGCAAGTAATATTCCACGCCGTTATGCTTCGGCAGTGTCGGTCAATGGTTTAGCTATTTTGGATAAAGCAGATAATGTTGCCAAAAATAATTATTTTCCAAACCTACCTATTGAAGTAGATTATGAATTGCCTTCTTACAAAAATATGCTCAATATGATGGGTACTGGTGGCGTTGTGCATACAGATGCCAATAATTTTGTGGCTGCACAAGCCGTAAAAGATGCAACGATGGCATACAAAATAAACCAAAATTTTAAAAATGGCAATACATTTTTGCACTTTAATGGGGCTTATCATTCTGATGATTACGAAGGAATTATGTGGTATTTGAAAAAATACAATCCCAAATTAAAAATCTTAACCATTACAACCATCGAACAAGAAGACATTACCGAAGTAGATGATAAAAATGATGGCAAAGCCGATATTCTTATCTGTGTGCCTTCAGATATGATTAAAACCTATTAATAAAATTTGTACTAAAAATAGGATTTTATAACTAATTTCTGTAAGTTGCGTAGCATTAAATATATTACACTTGCATATATTATAATGTTATTGTGTTATCTATCTTATTAGATAAAAATTACTACCCAAAGCAAAATTATCCCATGATGAATACCAATAATCAACCAAATAGCAAAGGCAAACGCCATAGAAAAAGAGGCAGCAAACCCCGAAAAGTTACCAAAAAAGATATTGTTATTGTAAGTTCTTTTGCAATAATAAGTTTATTACTATTATTTGTTATTTCTTATTTTGTAATGGTGGTAGGAGGCTTACTATTCCCAGCCAATAGAAGTTATGTAGCACCTAACGAAGGTATTACTATTTATGTCCAATCTAATGGATTTCATACAGATTTTGTAATTCCCATCAAAAATCAAGAAATCAACACAGATTGGCTACAAAAAATAGGAGATTCTACCATACTCGCCAAATATACCAACCACCAATACATGTCGGTAGGTTGGGGAGATGAGGGTTTTTATATGGAATCTTATGACGATAATTTTCCCTCTGTACCAACAATATGTATGGCTTTGTTTGTGCCAACAAATACGTTAATGCACTTGGAATTTTATAAAAATCCTTTGACAAAAGATGAAAACACTGTACAATTACTTATCACAAAGGAACAATACAAAATACTAACAAAATATATCGAAGATTCTTTCAAAAAAGATATAGATAACCATTTTATTCCAAAAAATGCAAGAGGATATGGGAAAAATGACTATTTCTTTCACGCCAACAAGTATTACCATTTGTTTAATACTTGTAATGATTGGACAAATACAGGACTAAAACAAATGGGTATAAAAACATCTCGCAAAGCTCCTTTTGCTTCAGGTGTGATGTATTATTTACGGTAAAATTTTAATTTGTTACGCTAACTTCTGTAGCAGTGTACGTAGCAGGGCTATGTACTACAAGCTAACAAAAATAAAATAGCCAAAATACACACAAATAGCATAAAAAAGTCTAACTTTGCCCAAAAAACAAGTATATGAGCCTTTTAGCAAACAATCCAAGTTTACAATCTTGGGTATATGTTCCACAAAATTCAGATTTTCCCATTCAAAACATACCTTTTGGGGTGTTTCGCACTGCCGAAACCTCTGCCCGCATAGGCACACGCATAGGAGATTATGTTTTAGATTTGGCAGCAGCCACCAAATTTGACTATTTTGACGATATTCATTTTGACAAAACTGTTTTTAGCAAAGATAAACTAAATGATTTTTTGGCTTGTGGCAGACCTGTTTGGCAGTTGATAAGAAAACGAATTTCTGATTTATTGGTAGGTACAGAAGTAAATTATGCAAGAATTGAGCAATTTGAAGAAGATGCTTTGCTAATTCCTATCCATAAAGTAGAAATGCTAATGCCTGTTACTATTCCAAATTATACAGATTTTTATTCTAGTATAGAACATGCAACAAACGTAGGCTCGATGTTTCGTCCCGAAAATCCTTTATTACCAAATTGGAAACACTTGCCTGTAGGCTATCATGGACGTGCATCTTCTATATTGCCTTCAGGAACAAATTTTATCCGCCCAAAAGGACAATATAAATTACCTGATAGCGAAACTCCTATTTTTGGCAATAGTCGCCAAGTAGATTTTGAGTTAGAAATGGCATATATTATTGGACAAGGCAACAAATTAGGCACTACAGTTAGCACTGCTAATGCAGAAGAGCATATTTTTGGCTTTGTGTTGTTTAATGACTGGTCTGCTCGTGATATACAATCGTGGGAATATGTGCCTTTAGGCCCCTTTTTAGGCAAAAATTTCTTTTCGTCTATTTCTACATGGGTAGTTACTTTAGATGCTTTGCAACCTTTCCGCACCGAACAACCAGCAAGAGATACAGAATTATTGGAATATTTGCAATATGAAGGACAGCGTAATTTTGATATTGCATTAGAAGTGGCAATTTTGCCACCCAATAGCGAAGAAACCGTAGTTTGTCGTTCTAATCATAAATATTTGTATTGGAATGTTGCCCAACAAATAGCACATCATACAATTAATGGTTGTAATATGCAAATTGGAGATTTGTATGCTTCAGGTACTATTAGTGGTAAAACTCCCGATTCTTATGGTTCTATGCTGGAATTGGCATGGCGTGGCACAAAACCATTAAAAATGGCAGATAATAGTGAAAGAAAATTTATTTTAGACAATGACACAGTAATTATGCGTGGTTTTGCACAAAAAGATGGCGTTAGAATTGGTTTTGGCGAAGTCAAAAATACTCTATTACCTAATGAATAAATATTGGTATTGTTCTTAATTTTACCGTTTGTAGTGTTCTTAATTTTACTGTTTGATGATTATATTTTTGCAATAATTATCTAAAAAAACCTCTCAAAAATCTGTAAATTTTACAGATTTTTGAGAGGTTTTTTGCAATTACTCTCTACTATTGATAGAGTTTATTTTGTTTGTGCATTTTCTGGCTCAAAATATACTTCGCTAAAATCACGATATTGCATTGGATTGTTAGGGAAATTGCGAACTTTAGACTGTAGCAAACGGTATCCTTCGTCATACCACAACACTAAGATAGGTGCATCACGCATAGCAAGAGATTCGGATTGCATAAAATACTTGAGTGCTTCCATATCATTTGGTGCATTAAGTGCTTTTTCATACAATTCATCATATTTTTTATTGACATATCGTGGAATATTTGGGTAGGAGCTACCACCTTCTGCTGGTACATCTTTGCTACCCCACATCCATAAAAAGTTTTCGGGACTTGGATAATCTGCTGCCCATGATAAACGTATGAGTTGAAAATTTCCGCTAATACATTTTTCTGTAATTTGTGCTATTGGCACCATATTAAAATCCAAATCTACATTTAATACATCTTTGAGTTGTTTTTGTACTTCAAGAGCTACGTTGGTGTGTCTTTCACCTTCAGCATTAAAATCTAAAACCACTTTAGGGAAGTTTTTGCCTTGTGCAAAACCTGCTTTTTTCAAGAAATAACGTGCCGAATCTGGATTATAGACATACCCTGGTATTTTGGTAATGTCATAATCTGAAAAAGATGGCGGGGTAATACCATGCAAACCTGCTGCATATCCTTCGCCATTGAGTACAAAATCTAAGATTTTTTCTCGGTCTATAGCATAGCTAAATGCTTTTCGCACATCTGCATTTGCAAAAATTCCTGTTTGCGTATTAAAAGCAAATAATTGCGTTTGCATTTCTGGTTCTCTTTGCAATTCGTATTTGCTATATTTGCCTTCAGTATCTGTGGTAGTTTCTTCCAAAATTTCTATAATGTAATCTGTTGGAAGTCTATACATCATATCCAAATTTCCTTTCTTAAACTCAAACAATTCTGTCTTTTTGTCTTTGATAAATTGGATATTGATAGCATCTAAAAATGGTAATTGATTGCCAAATTTATCTTTGCCATGATAATTTGGATTTTTTTTGAGTATGATAGCAATGTCGTCATCTACTTGTGCTAATTTGTATGCACCTGTACCTACACATTTGATACGCATTTCCATGCCATATTTGTCGTAGGCTTCTTTTGGAAATATAAATGTTTGTGGACGTGCTAAGTGTGTTAGAAATAAAGAATTAGGTTTTTCTAATGTAAATAGTATTGTGTAGTCGTCTATTACTTTAATTCCTGCAATTTCGGTGCTTGGATTATTACCACCTTTGCTCGCATCATAGTATTCTTTTGCACCTTTTAGAATGCCGTAAAATACCGAAAAACCTTGGTTATTTCTATCTTGGGTACATAGTTTGGTAATAATCCAAG
>JBIKRY010000436.1:0-2811 GCA_044348925.1 Bernardetiaceae bacterium | reverse complement strand
TTAATTATTGATAATCTTTCAGCTTTTAACTTAGCATCTCCCGAAACTGCCAAATTAGCTATTGAAGTGATGCAGAAATTCAAGGCTTTAAAACAAAAATATGATTTGTCTATTTTGGTACTCACGCACACACCTAAAAGAGATAAATACAAACCCATCGAGATAACAGACATGGCTGGAAGTGCTAATCTTGGCAATTTTATAGATAGTTGCTTTGCTATTGCCCCTTCTTGTAAAGGAGATAAAATAAGGTATCTGAAACAATTAAAAAGCCGAAGTGATGAGAAAGAGTTTGGCGAGCATAATGTCATTACTTGCGAAATTGTGCAAAAGAATAATTTTCTGCAATTAGAATACATAGCTACAGAAAAAGAGTATAATCATTTAATTGTAGATAAAAACGAAATCAATGACGCAAAAACGCAAGAGGTTATAGACTTGTATAACAGTGGCATAAAAACTTCGAGAAAAATTGGCGAAAAAATAGGTATGTCGCACACCAAAGTTAGCAGTATCATTAAAAATCAAAAAAACCGTAAATAGTGTAAATACTGTAAATATTGTATTTTTTGTAATGACTGTTAAAAATGTAAAATCTGTAAAAAGTGTAAATATTGTATTTTTTGTAATATTTGTAAAAAGTGTAAATACTGTAAATTTTGTAAATAATGGTTATTTCGTACACTATGTAAGGGTTTTAAAATAAATTTACAATACAGTATTTTTTAATAGCTAACTACTTGATAATCAATATATTATAATCAATAAAATTGTAAATATGCCGTTTACACTTTTTACAGTTTTTGTAAATAATTGTAAATATTTATGCTTTTATAGATTATTTATAAAAAAATATAAATCATAGTAATTGTATCTTTCTTAGTGTTGGTCTTATTATCGGCTTATTTCTCAAAGTGTAAACTGTAAACGTAAAATAGGCTTACATAAACTTACAATATTTACAGTTCACTAATTTATTTGCTTTACAAAAATAAAAATAATAATTAAATAATTTTTTCACGTATAAAACATATAAAAAGCTATGAATTGCGAACAAGCAAAACAATTACCTATTATGGACTATTTTAGTAGTATAGGTATGCAACCCGAAAAAGTGCGAGGGAATGAATATTGGTATAAATCACCGTTTGTGCGTGAACAGCAAACAGGAAGTTTACAGCTTAGCAAGCACAAAAATTATTGGTATTGTTACAACATAGGTAGGGGAGGGAATGTATTAGATTTTGTGATGTTGTTGCATAGTTGCGATTTACCAACAGCTTTACAGATAATAGCCAAACAAGTTCCTACAAATACTTTTCTTTTTGTTAAGCAAAATACCAGCATAGAACAAGCAAAAGAACAAACAAGTGGCTTACAGATAGAAAAAGTTAAAGTATTGGAGAACAAAGCATTAGTTAGCTATTTGGAGAGTCGACATATTCCTTTACATTTTGCACGTAAGTATGTACAAGAATGTTATTACAAAATCAATAGTAGCCAAACAAAGCCTTATTTTGCTTTGTATTTTGAGAATGATAAGTTAGGAGGGGAACTAAGAAATAAGCATTTTAAGGGAAGTACAACGCCCAAAACCATTACAACCATCAAAGGTAGAGATAGTAGCAAAGTATGTATTTTTGAGGGTTTTATAGACTTTTTGACTGCTTTAGTTCACTTTAAAAAACCTTATTGCGAATATGATGTAATTGTTTTGAATTCGGTTAGTAATCTTCCACAACTGCTGACAGTCCCCACAAATTTAGCCAAATACCAAGCTATTAAATTGTATTTGGATAATGATGATGCAGGAAAACAGGCTAAAAACCTTATTCAATCCAAGTACACCAATGTTGTAGATTACAGTTTTCTGTATGCAGATTACAAAGATTTTAACGAAATGCTTGTAAGCAAAAAACAAAATCCATTTGAGAAACCCTAATTTACTATTAAAAATAACAGTCTTACTACAATTTTTTGCAGTAAGACTTTTTTTATTTTGTTTTTGGAAAAGTGCGAAAAAAGTCGTAACTTAAGCTAATAAATTAACAAACAAACTATAACAAAATGGAAACAAGAATTATTAAAGGCGTGCAGAACTTATACGCAGAAGGAAAGAGTATTTTGGATATTGCCCAAAAAATGAACATCAAAAAACACACAGTAGAGAGTATCTTAAACGGTGTCTATGATAAGGCAGAAACCCCTATAAAAAAGTCAGAAACCCCCACAGATACCCCTACAAGTAGGTTTCAGATACCCCACGCAGATACCCTACGTGTGGAGAAATTGGAAAGAGAAAATGAGAAATTGCGTGAAAAATGCGAGCAATTACAGGAAAAAGTCTATGAAAAAGATGTTTTGTATGGCAAGCAAATTGCAAAATTAGAGGCGGAGGTGTCTATCTTAAAAAGTGCTGAAAGTCTAAAAAAACAAGAGCTGCAAAAACTTGATGTGGGCAACAAAGAACGAAAAAAAGCAGTCAAAACTCTACAGACAAAAATTAACGAGTTCTTAGCAATCTTTGTGGAATGTGAAGTAGAGGAGGAGGTTCGTTGCGAACAAGAGCAAGCAGATGCGTATTTTGCAGAAATCAAAAAACTTCGGAAACAGTTTTTAAAATTATTTGGGGAGTATGATTATGAAAAAATGTTGCATTATCAAGCCTTAGAGATGTTGCAACTTAATTTTGATAGAGAATTTACAGTAAATTTTCTTCGTCCAAGTACCAATTATTATGTTTTTGATGAGCAAGAAGTATCTTTATTATCGACTTGTTTAGCCGATGGCGTGGAGTTGGGAGATAGTGAA
>JBIKRY010000158.1:0-10446 GCA_044348925.1 Bernardetiaceae bacterium | reverse complement strand
GTTGTGACGCACCTCCTTTATTTGATAAAATGGAAGCTGAAGTATATCCTAACCCAAGCACCGATTTTTTTACAATCAAAATTAGTCCTTCTGCCACAGATTATGAAGTTGTCAAAACCTACCATATTACACTCACCAATATACAGGGAGTGAAAGTATTAGAATATGACACACAGGAATTAGAACAAAAAATTTCAGTTGCTACTTATTCTCAAGGCTTATATTTGCTTTACATTGAAAGTAAAGACGAGAAAATTGTAAGAAAAATTGTAGTAGAAAAATAAGTATTTCTATAAAATAGCTTTGTAAAGGTTTGTATGCTATTACATACAAACCTTTTTTATATTTTGTCTCTACTAAATTTGTCTAAGAATGCAAAAAACACTAATTTTCAACATTAAAATATGCTTTAACCTATAGTATATTCCAAAAAAATCTATTCCTAACTATCCAAAATTACCCATGAATCTCACACAACTATTTGATTTTCAAAGTTTTACCCCAGAATTTGCCGAACAAATTTGCCAACAAAGTATAGAAAATAGCAAACAAAATCTTCGCAAAATATACGAAATTTCTCCACAAAAACGCAATTTTGAAAATACTTTAAGGGCGTATGATGCTATTATTGACGAACTTAGTAGCGTGGCTTCGGTATGTTTTCTTTTGTTTTGCACTTCGCCAAAAGAAGAATTGCGAAATGCTTGTAACGAAAATTCGCAAAAAGTACAGCAATTTATGGCAGAATTGGTACTTGATGCACAATTATATCAGGCTATCAAAGAATATGCAAGCAGTGAAGAAGTCAAAGTACCAAATAAATTGGAGGCTTATCAACAAAAAATGTTAGCAGAATCTTTAAGGGATTTTGAACAAAATGGCTTGGGATTGCCTGCCGAAGAACAAGAGATTTTGAAAGATTTGCAAAAACAACTGATTATTTTGTCCAATGAATTTCAAAAAAATAGTTCCGAAATTACAGACTTTTTAATCATTGAAAAGAACGAAACAAGAGGCTTGCCCGAAGATTATTTGGCAGCCCGAAAACAGGAAGATGGCAATTACAAAATAGATTTGAGTTACCCATCTTACCTTCCATTTATGAAATATGCCTATAGTGAAAGTAATCGCAAAGCCTTGTATATCAAATACTTAAATCGTGGAGCAGACAAAAATTTAGACGTTTTGCAACAAGTGTTGGTATTGCGAAAACGCATTGCAAATATGTTGGGTTATGCGTCTTATGCAGCACAATGCCATAGCAATTTGATGTCCAAAACTCCACAAGCAGTCTGGGAATTTGAATTGGATTTGGTAGAAAAAGTACGAGCAAAAGCAGAAGCAGATTATCAAGAATTACTTGCTATTCGAGAGAAAAATATAAAAGTCCATAATCAACTTATGGCTCCTTGGGATACTGCTTTTTGGAAAGAAACGATACTTTCACAAAATTACAAGATAGATAGTGAAGAAGTAAAACAATATTTTGAAACCGACCAAGTGTTGGAAGGAATTTTTACGATAGCCAGCAAATTATTTGGCATTTCGTTTGTCGAACAACACAAAAATATAAGCACTTGGCACGAAGAAGTACGCCTTATTGAGGTGCAAGAAGACGGCAAACTGATTGGCAAAATTTATTTAGATTTATTTCCACGTGCCAATAAATACAACCACGCAGCTTGTTTCCCCTTAGTTTCGGGCAGAGAAATAGAAATAAACGGGCAAAAATCGTATCAAAACCCTATTTTAGCCTTAGTTTGCAATTTTCCCGCAGCCACTACCGAAAAACCTTCGTTACTCACACATAATGATGTAGAAACATTTTTTCACGAATTTGGTCATGCCTTGCACGTCTTGCTCACTACTTCGCCTGTGTCTATCTATGCAGGCACTAATACCAAAAGAGATTTTGTCGAAGTGCCTTCACAATGGTTTGAGGCTTGGGCTTGGAATTATGAGGCACTTAGTTTGTTTGCAAAACACTATCAAAGTGGTGAAATATTGCCCAAAACTCTATTTGATAAAATGTTGGCAGCCAAAAATTTAGGCTCTGGTTTGTTTGCACAAGCACAATTATTTTATGCAATTTACGATTTAACCTTACACGATACCTATAATCCCGAAGGCGAAGAATCTACAACAGACATATTAGAAAAATTACAAAACCAATATACGCAATTTAAGTACATCAAAAATACGCATTTTCAAGCAGCTTTTGGGCATTTGATGGGTTATGCGGCAAGTTATTATGGCTATATGTGGGCAAAAGTATATGCAGAAGACTGTATTTCGGTGTTTGAAAAACAAGGAATGTTTGATGCCCAAATAGGCAAAAAATTTAGAAATGCAGTATTGGCAAATGGTGGTAGCAAAGATGAATTTTTGCAAATCGAAGATTTTTTGGGTAGAAAACCAAATAGCGAAGCATTTTTGCAATCTTTGGCAATATAATTTTTACTGTAGTGTGGACTTTAATCCACACTACAGAAACTTAGATTCCTTACTAATTTATCAAAATATCTATAAAAAGAGTAAAAAAATACAAAGTTTTCGTAACTTGACTTGCGTTTCGAAAACGCAGAGTAATATGAAAAAAATATTTTAAATTTTTTAACTACTTACTGAGCATTAAATTTAAAAGATTATGAAAAAAATTGGAGTTTTTACCTCTGGTGGCGATGCCCCAGGAATGAATGCCTGTATTAGAGCTGTAGTACGTGCTTGCCTTTACCACAAATTACAAGTTTATGGTATTACACGTGGATACAGTGGTATGATTAATGGCGAAATCAAAGAATTAAATTCTTTTTCGGTTAGCAATATTATTCAACGTGGTGGCACAATTCTAAAATCGGCACGTAGCGAAGAATTTAAAACCAAAGAAGGACGTGCAAAAGCCTACGAAAACCTACAAAAACTTGGTATTGAGGGCATTGTGGCTATTGGTGGCAATGGTACATTTACGGGTGCGGAGTTATTTCACGCCGAATTTGGTATTCCAATCATTGGTGTACCAGGCACTATAGACAATGATTTGTTTGGTACAGATTATACTTTAGGCTTTGATACCGCAGTAAATACTGCTTTGGAAGCATTAGACAAAATCCGCGACACTGCCGATTCGCATGATAGGGTATTTTTTGTGGAAGTAATGGGACGTGATTCGGGATATATTGCCATGGAATGTGGCATTGGTGGCGGTGCAGAATTGGTGCTAATTCCCGAAAGAGATGACAGTATCGACAATGTTATTACTACTTTACGCGATGGATTTAATAGGTCAAAAACCTCATCTATTATCATTGTTGCCGAAGGCGAAGAAATTGGCAATGCCAACAGTATTGCAAGATTAGTAAAAAATAAACTAAAACATTTAGATATTCGTGTTACTACTTTAGGACATATCCAACGTGGTGGCTCTCCATCAGGTTATGACCGTACTTTAGGCAGTCGTTTGGGGGTGGCAGCAGTAGAAGGACTCATTGCAGGACAAAGTAACGTAATGGCAGGTATGGTAAATAATCAGTTAGTTTATACCCCATTTGGAGATGCAATTCGCAAAAAGAAACATATCAACGAAGATTTGATGCGGTTGGTAAATATTTTGAGTATGTAATGTAAGTTGCGTGGCATATACCGCCAAAGGATGCGTTATATGCTACGCAAGTTACAGTATGTAATAAAAAAAGTAAAAAAAAGTTTGTTTTATTAAATTTTAGTTTTACCTTTGCAAACCAAAATAAACAAGTAAAATATTAAAAAGGTGTCGTAGCTCAGTTGGTAGAGCAAAGGACTGAAAATCCTTGTGTCGGTGGTTCGATTCCACTCGACACCACAAAAAAGAGTTTTTAAACAAATTTGTTTAAAAACTCTTTTTTTATGTTGGTAGTTTTCTGTTACCAACAAAGTAGTTTTTTATTCATAGACTTCTTTGCTTTGTAAAAAAGGTTTCCAAGATTCATCATTCATTCCTATAAATTCTCGCAAAAAGACAACAAAAGATGGTTTGAATGGTTTGTAGGGCAATTTTAAGCCAACTTCTTCGGGAGTAAAATCACTTTTTCGGGCATTACATCTTTTACAAGCTGTTACCAAATTGTTCCAAGCTGTTTTTCCTCCTTTTGAACGTGGGGTAACGTGGTCGAGAGTTAAATCATGGCGACTTCCACAATACACACATCGATGCCCATCACGTTTAAAAATATTTTGCCTACTCAACATCACGCCTTTATAAGGCATTGTTACATAGGCGTGCAAACGAATTACCGAAGGCATTGCCAAAACTTGACTTACAGACCGCAAAAACTCATTTTCAGCCTTATGTACAATTTCAGCCTTATTCATATATACCAATAAAAAGGCTTTGGTAACACTACATACGGTCAAAGCTCGATAATCGGAATTGAGTACAAGAACTTTCCGTGCCATACATTAAGGGTTAATATAGATACTTTTAATTTTATCGTATATTACAAAAAAAAGTTGCATTTTCCTACCAAAAACCACATATTTATTTTAAAATTAGTAGTTTCTTAGGATTTATTAGCACTACAAAAAAAGATTTTGTATTTATGTAAGAAATATAAAAAAAATAAATATTTTTTATGCAATATTGTTGTATAAAGTTGAAAATATTTATATTAGTAGTATCAAGTAGTAAAACGATTGTTTATGCAAAGCTCAAGCAAAGAAAAAGATATATTAAAAGAAAAACTAAAAGAAGTTTTTGGATATAGCCAATTTAGAGGCACACAAGAAATCATTATCAAAAATGTTTTGCAAGGTAGAAATACGTTTGTGATAATGCCAACAGGTGCAGGAAAATCTCTATGCTACCAATTGCCAGCTCTTGTTATGGAAGGGACTGCCCTTGTGATTTCGCCACTAATTGCCTTGATGAAAAACCAAGTAGACCAACTCAATGCTTTAGGCGTAAATGCTCAAGTATTGAACTCTACGTTGTCCAAAGCCGAAATTACCAAAGTTCGCAAGGATACACTCAACGGTGACGTAAAGTTATTATATGTAGCACCCGAATCTCTAACCAAAGAGGAAAATATTAATTTTCTAAAATCTGCAAAAATTTGTTTTGCTGCGATTGATGAAGCACATTGTATCTCGGAATGGGGGCATGATTTTCGTCCCGAATATCGCCGTATCAAAAATATTTTGGAGCAACTTGGCAATATGTCTGTCATTGCACTTACAGCCACTGCCACGCCAAAAGTACAGTTGGATATTCAAAAGAATTTGCAAATGGAAGAAGCCGATATTTTCAAATCCTCTTTCAACCGCCATAACTTATTTTACGAAATTCGCCCAAAAAATAATACCAAAAAACAACTTATCAAGTTTGTTAAACAATATAAAGGGAAATCTGGTATTATTTATTGCCTCAGTCGCAAAAAAGTAGAAGAAATAGCCGAATTACTGCGTGTAAATGATATCAAGGCTTTACCTTATCATGCAGGTTTAGATTCGAGTGTCCGCATCCACAACCAAGACGCATTTCTAAACGAAGACGCAGATGTAATTGTGGCTACGATTGCCTTTGGTATGGGGATTGACAAGCCAGATGTTCGGTTTGTGATTCATTATGATGCCCCAAAATCTCTCGAAGGATATTACCAAGAAACAGGACGTGCAGGCAGAGATGGTTTAGAAGGACATTGTTTGATGTTTTATAGCCAAGAAGATATTGATAAATTAGAAAAATTTAACAAAGACAAAACCGTAACCGAAAGAGATAATGCAAGAATTTTATTGCAAGAAATGACAGACTATGCAGAATCTGGAGTGTGTCGCAGAAGGCAATTATTGCATTATTTTGGCGAAAGATTTACCGCAGATGGTTGCGGGGCAGGTTGCGATAATTGCAAAAAACCATTAGACAAATTTGAAGCAAAAGAACAAATATTGTTGGTGCTAAAAGCTGCTAAACTTACAGGACAACGATTTGGGGTTGACCATTTGGTAGATGTGCTTTGTGGAGTAGCTACAGATTATGTAAAAAGCTATGAACACGATAAATTAGAAGTATTTGGAAAGGCTTTGGAGGCGGATACAGTAGTGAATGAGGAATTTTTGTTGCATTGGAGGTCGATAGTACGCCAAACTTTATTATATGATTATTTGGAAAAAGATATTGATAATATTGGTACGGTAAAAATTAGCGACAAAGGAGAATATTTTGCCGAAAGACCAAGCCCGATGCAATTTAGCAAAGACCATAAATTTGAGGTCGTAGAAGGGGCAGAAGACGAACCAACCAATAATAATGACTCGCAAGGTGATGTACTGACAAGGTCGTATGACGAAGTGCTGTTTGATATGTTGAAAGGTTTGCGAAAAAAAGTAGCAAAACAAAAAGAAGTACCACCATACGTAGTATTTCAAGACCCATCTTTAGAAGAAATGGCAACTACCTATCCAACCAATATGGAGGAACTTGCACAAATCAACGGGGTAGGTATGGGAAAAGCACGCAAATTTGGCAAGCAATTTCTTGACCTTATCAACAAATATGTCGAAGAAAATGACATAGAAACGGCTTCAGAGGTCATTGTAAAGTCGATGATTAACAAATCTAAAATCAAAATTTTTATTATTCAACAAATAGACCGCAAAGTAAATCTGGAGGATATTGCAGAAGCTAAAGAAATTGATATGGCTACTTTAATGGCTGAAATAGAACATATTTGTTATTCGGGAACAAAACTAAATATTGATTATTATTTAGACCAAATTATGGATAATGACCGTCAGCAGGATATTTATGACTATTTTATGAATGCAGACACAGATAGTATTAGCGTAGCAATGGAAGTATTGGGTGATGATTACAGTGAGGAGGAATTGCGAATGTTGCGAATCAAATTTTTGTCTGAAGTAGCTTTGTAGTGCTGTTTTATCAACTATGTAGCAACAAGTGGAGTGATTCAAAATGAAACCTCTGAATATCAGAGGTTACATTCCACTTAATAAACTAAACTAACAAACAAACTTTATTGTAATAACAAAATTTGGTATTAATTGTTTATTTATTTGTTTACTTTTTTATTTTTTTGTTTTATGTAAAAAATTATTCTTCTACAATCTTCAATTTGTTTACTTATTTATCTGTTGTTATCTCTTGCGTTTCTGCTTTGCGAAGAGCTTCGTTGTTTAATTGTTCAATGGCTTTCAAAATTTCGGTTTTATTGTGCAACAAATCTTCGTTGTTAGGGTCTAATTTTAATGCTTCTTCGCAATCTTTAATAGCATCTTGGAAATTTCTAAGATGTAAACTTGCCATAGCTCTAAAATTATAAATTTCGGGTGTTGTCCAACCTATTTCTAACAAATTATTACAATCTTTGATAACCAAATCCATTAATTGCAAGTTATAAAAACATTTTGCTCGGTGATACAGTGCTTCGGCTGCAAGAGGTGTTTCAAATTTAATAACAAAATTCAAATCGTGTGCTGCTGCTTCATAAGAGCCTAAATTGATAAGTGCATAAGCACGCAACAAATAGCCTTCTACATAGTTAGGGTCTATAGTAACCACTTGGACAAAATCCATTACTGCACTTTTATAGTCTTTGATTTGAAAATATAACAAACCTCTCCTAAACCATGCCCCAGGTATTTCGGGACGCATTTGAATCACTGCATTATAATCTAACAATGCCCCTGATGTATAACCTAATAACGCCTTTGCACGACCTCGCCCAAAAATAGCCTGCATATTGCGTGGGGTAATACGTACTGCCTGTTCAAATGCGTCTAATATCAACCGATAATATTCAGGGGTAAGTGTTTTATCTTCCAGCATATTATTAGCTAATTCTACTAATTTTGCAGGATTTTTTTTATTTTTAGTAATAAGGTTACTTAAGTGTTCTATGCTTAACATAAAGGCGTATTTTTATATAAAAAGTGTACAAAGGTATAACAAAGATTGAATAAATCAATTTTTTTGTGCAAAACCTATTCTATAAGGTCTTCATATTGCTAATTTATTTTGTTTTTACTTTAAAATCTGCACCGAGATTAAATAAAGTAAATGCCATGACATCTGCCCATTCGTCTATTTGTTTAGAGGTTGGTTTTCCTGCTCCGTGTCCTGCTTTTACATCTATGCGTATCAAGATGGGATTTGTCCCCTCGTGATTTGCTTGTAATTCGGAAATAAATTTGAAAGAATGCGAAGGCACTACTCTGTCGTCATGGTCTGCGGTAATTACCAAAGTGGCTGGATAATTTACCGATTTTTTGATATTGTGCAAAGGCGAATAGGCGTATAAAGTTTCAAATTCTTTTTGTGTACTATCTGCACAACCGTATTCGGTAATCCAAGCTCGTCCAATGGTAAATTTATGAAACCGCAACATATCTAATACGCCTACTGCGGGCAGTGCTACTTTGCATAAATCTGGTCTTTGTGTGATAGTTGCACCAATCAATAAACCGCCATTCGAGCCTCCTGCTACTGCTAATTTTTCTTTGGAAGTATATTTTTGGGCAATCAAATATTCGGCTGCTGCAATAAAATCATCAAAAACATTTTGTTTTTTGTCTAACATACCGCCTTTGTGCCATGATTCGCCATATTCGCCACCGCCACGCAAATTTGGAATAGCCAAAATACCGCCATTTTCGAGCCACGCAGCATATTTTATGTTAAACATTGGCACTTGGCTCACATTAAAACCGCCATACGCATACAAATACGTTGGATTACTGTTGTCCAAAACAATACCTTTTTTATGCACAATAAACATAGATACTTTTGTATGGTCTTTGCTGGTATAAAAAACTTGTTTGGTTTCGTAATTTTCGGGTTGGAAATCTAAAGTAGCTTGTCTAAAAATAGTAGATTTGCCTGTTGCTATAGAATATCTGTAAATGGTTGTAGGAAAAGTATAAGAAGTAAATAAATAAAATATTTCTTTGTCTTTTGCCTTGCCTTCAAAACCTACAGCAGTGCCAATGGCTGGTAATTCTACCTCTTTTTCTTGTTTTCCATCTTCGGAATATTGCACAATTTTACTTTTTGCATTTTCAATATAAGAGGCAAATAATTTTTTGCCTGCCTGTGTAACACTACGCAAAGTATTTTTTTGTTCTGGAATAATAGTTACCCAATCTTTTTGCGTAGGATTTTTGGCATTAATACGCACCAAACGCATATTTGGAGCTTCGCTATTGGTCATCATCAACAAATCATTGCCAATAGTGCCTATAATATCATTGTCATTCTTAAAATCATCAACAATCGTAACCCAACTACTTCCTGATTTTTCCAAATCTTTCATATACAATTTATTGCCACTTGTTCCTTTCCAAGCCGACAAAATCAAGGTTTTTTCATCTTCGCTGACACTTGCCCCAAAACTATATTCTTTGTTATTTTTGTCTTCATATACCAATTCGTCTTGACTTTGTTTGTTGCCAACTTGGTGGTAATAAACTTTGTGGTAATAATTTGCATTTTGGTGTTCTTTGCCTTCGGTGGGTGCATCAAAACGGCTGTAATAAAAACCATCTTTTCGCCATGCAATACTCGAAAATTTTGCCCATTCTATCTTATCCGCTAATAAGGTTTTGCTGGCAATATCCAAAACATAAATTTCCTGCCAATCAGAACCCGACCTCGAAATTGCATACGCCAAATATTTGCCATCTTTCGAAATACGCAACATCGACAATGCAACCGTACCATCTGTAGAAAGTGTATTGGGGTCTAACAACACTTCTGGCTCCGCAGTTAAACTACGTTGCATATACAAAACAGATTGGTTTTGCAAACCATTGTTTTTATAGAAAAAATATAAACCACCTTCTTGAAATGGCAACGAATATTTTTCATAATTCCATAATTTCTCTACTCTTTCTCTAATCTCTCTCCGAAAAGGAATATGATTCAAATAATCAAAAGTTACCGAATTTTGAGCTGCCACCCATTCTACAGTTTCTTTCGAATTCAAATCCTCGAGCCAACGATAAGGGTCTTTGAGGGTTTTTCCAAAATACGTTTCCTCTACAGTAGAACGGAAAACAGTTGGATAATTGAGTTTCAAATTATTTACCATTTGCTCCTTATGTGGTTGTGGTTTACAAGCTACCAAAAGTGTACATAAAAATAAACCTTGAAGGCTTTTTACAGATAGGTGCAAAAAATTTTGGTCAAAAATATTCATAAAAGTTCCTATAAAATTTCACGAATTTAAGCAGTATTTTGTGAATAACTTAGTCTATACAAACATATTAGTAGTTAATAATTGTTAAATAGCTTATTTGCTATCTTATTTATGCACAAAACAGGCTTTTTTGTGAATAACTGCCAACAAAAAACCATTTTTTCAACTTTTTGCTACAAGTTATTCACAAAACACAAAACCAAATCTATATTTTTTCAAAATAAAAAAGTTTAGTTATGCACAAAACAGGCTTTTTGTG
>JBIKRY010000435.1:0-2817 GCA_044348925.1 Bernardetiaceae bacterium | reverse complement strand
AAGTTCGTTTTTATCTTTACATTTCATTCGCCTAAAGGCGAATATACGGTTGCTACGCAACTTATTTATTATATATTTTACTTGTAAATTGTTGATTATCAATAAATTAATCCGTAGTTCACGTTAAGCTAATACCTGTAGTACGTTGCTGTAGTACGTAGCTCTATCTACGTACTACAGCAACAACTGTATATTCGCCTTCAGGCGGATAATATAATGAGGTCATTTTGATAAATACATTTTGGTCTTAGTATTTATTGGAAACATTCGGCAAAGAAACTCTTTAATGGTTCTGTAACTATGGTTTCTCCACTTGCCCCAATAGCATCATTTATTCCTTCGTGGTCATATTGATTTGCTGTAACCTCTCTTACTAAAACTCCCACACTTTGAAGTTTTGCAATAAAAGCATTTGAGTAGCCAATTCGTGTATTCGTACCACGTTTTGCAATAAAAAATCTTGCATAATTTGTACCACTAAACAAATTATTGATGGGGGAAGCCTCAAACCAAAATGTATTGGCTTGCCCAAAAGCATTTAGATAAACTTGGTTGTTTTCATTGCCACGTGCAACAACATCGTATCCTTCTGTATCTATGCAAGCAACACCTTTTAGCATATTCAAATTGATGCCTCTTGTTGGCAAAAACAAATTACTTGTTCCTGTTAAAGCAACTAATTGAGCACCAGCACTGTGTCCTAAAAGTGCTATTTTTTGATTATTTCCGCCATAGTTTCCTATGTTGTCATAAACCCACTTTACAGCATCAGCAACATCATTGTGATGCGTTGGATACATTATTCTGTTTGGGTCTGTGCTATAAACTTCGGGACTTAACCTATAATTGACACTAACTAAAACATAGTTCAAAGAGGAGAACAAATTTTGTTTGTTGGTCATACTATTTGCTTTGTCCCCAATAGCATAACCACCTCCATGAACATAAATAACAACAGGTTTTTTGGAAATTGTTTGTCCGAAATGGTAAATATCAAGACTTAGTAAATTTGCATCTACACCATTAACAGATTTATACTGAACTGTATTTTTTGTATAGGTTGTCGTTGAAGGAACAACATTATTGTTATCCTTTGAGCAACTTGAAAAGCCAAATAAGGCTATCGATAAGAAATAAAATTTTAAGATAGATTTCATATATATCGAATTAAATTTTCTCATTCGACTACATAAAATGCAAATAGTTTAATCTTAGTGATTGTTTCTTTCTAAAATTAACGTGAAATACAGATTAAAATCCTGCTAATGTAACTTGCGTAACAAACATACATTCGCCTAAAGGCAAATATACGGTTGCTACGCAAATTATATTAAATAAATTATTCTTTGTTACTTAGTTCCACTTTAAAGTAACATTTGGAACAATACTTTTAGATATTTTGGTAGAAATATTCAAATAATCGGCATTGTATTTTTGGCTTTGTTCGTTAAAATCTTTCACAGCTTGGTTATAAAAATCTATGTCTTTTTGTGTTCTTTCGGCAGGTTTTTTATTGCTTATTTCCACCATTTTGACATACTGTTTTTTTGCAAAGTTTTTGTAGAATGTTGCCAATGCAATGGCAGAGTTTTTAAGTTCTGCACTTTTGTTAAAGGCTTTCATAGCTTTCAGATTTTCTATAGCTTCTGTTGCAGTTTCTACTATTTTTTCTCTGTGAGATTCTTTTACTTTTTGTGCTTCTAAAGCTCCCAAAAAATCTTTATTTGCAAAAGTAGGTTTCATTATCTCCATAGTAATTGCCCTTTGATATTCGTTAAATTCAGAAATTTTTTTGAAAGTTTCTGTATTCGGATTTTCAGAGGCAACTATTTTCATAGCATTTTTGTCTGCAAATTTTTGTTGGGCTTTTGCCATATCCTCTACTGCTTTTTGCATTTTTTTGGTAGCTTTGTCTAACGAAGCATAGTATTTTTTGAGGTCATTATAGGAATTATTTTTATTTTTTGCTAATTCATCAGAATCTTTAAAATCAAGTTCAAACAAGTTTTTATAATATACAAAAACATCAACGGCTTCTTTTTTCAGATTGCCATCTTTCTTAATTTCGGGCATAGCTTGAATACTTGCTATAGAGGCATCTATTTGCAAGATAACCGCCAATCGTTTTGCAATAATTTCTTCTATATTTTCGCTATGCACTGCATAAGAAGTGTAATCAAAGATTTTTTGCTGAATTTTGTACTGTTCACCTACTATTTTGTCATTGTATTCGGCAGGTGTTAGAATAGTTTGAGAATTTTGGGCTTTGGCAAAGCAATTTAGCAAGCATAGCAAAACCAGAATAAAGTATTTTTTAGATTGCATGGTCTTCGTTTTTTTCTACAAAAATAATGTAAAAACTCTAAAATAAAAATCTAATTACTTATTTTGACTTATTGCCAATAGATACTAACTTTACAAAATTATCTAATTTAACTTGTATTTTGATAACAAAATTGTAAATTTGTCATTCTGAGCAAAGCGAAGAATCTGACGTTGTTACGTCAAAAACCAATAATTCAGATTCTTCGCAAGCTCAGAATGACAAATTTGCAATGTCGTTATCAAATTGTACCGTAGGCTAAGAATTTAATTTTTGCCCTAACGGGACAAATAAAAAAACTTATTGATTGTCAATTTATTACAAATTTTATACATTACTTTCTTAGCTTAAAAAGCACAGACTAAATTCCAATGCTATTAAGCTAAGAAAAATATTTAAACTGCCTTTTTAGCCCTGTAAGGGCGACATATTTATAGCAAAAACAGTCCCAACTCCTCCAAGTGCCGTAGGCACGAAATAGGTTTCGTGCCTAC
>JBIKRY010000156.1:0-10545 GCA_044348925.1 Bernardetiaceae bacterium | reverse complement strand
CCAATAGTTTCTTTTACTTGTGGAGTTCTGCGTGTTACTTTTACATCTATTTTTTTAGCATCTTTTGGATAATCTGCTGCTTTTAATAAAGTAGGTTTTTGTCCTAAACGTGCTATAACAGCTTGTGCAAATTCTTGAGTACCTACTTTTTGTTTACTGGTTGATTCCTTAAAAATATCGTAGGTATGTACGCCGTCTTCGAGGGTTTTTAACCAAGCATTGTGTACTTTAGTTGCAATTTCGTTTTGCCCAATGTGGTTTAGCATCATTACAGCACCAAGTAATAAGCCTGAAGGATTTGCTAAGTTTTGTCCTGCTCTGCGTGGTGCCGAGCCGTGAATAGCCTCAAACATAGCTCCATGGTCACCAACATTTGCCGAACCTGCCAAACCTACCGAACCTGTTATTTGTGCAGCCACATCAGAAAGAATATCTCCATACAAGTTTGGCATTACAATCATATCAAATGCCTGTGGCGTGTCTGCCATTTTTGCTGCACCAATATCTACAATCCAATGTTCTTTTTCTATTTCTGGATATTCTGCTCCGATTTCGTCAAAAACTTGGTGAAAAAGACCATCAGTCATTTTCATAATATTATCTTTGGTAAAGCAAGTTAATTTTTTGCGATTATTATTGCGTGCATATTCAAAGGCATAACGCACAATTTTTTCGCAACCTGGTCTTGATATAATTTTTAGGCATTGAAAAACCTCGTCTGTTTGACGGTGTTCGATGCCTGCATATAAGTCTTCTTCATTTTCACGAATAATTACTACGTCCATTACAGGGTGTTTGGTTTCTACAAAAGGGTGATAAGAAACGCAAGGACGTATATTGGAATACAAGCCTAAAGTTTTGCGGGTTGTAACATTCAAACTTTTGTAGCCACTACCTTGTGGGGTGGTAATAGGTGCTTTCAAAAATACTTTTGTACGGCGTAAAGAGTCCCAAGACGAGTCTTCAATACCTGCGGAAATTCCTCGCAAATATACTTTTTCGCCAATTTCTATTTCCTCAATATCCAATTGTGCACCTGCTGCTAAGATAATATCAAGCGTAGCACGCATAATTTCGGGTCCAATTCCATCACCATAGGCAACAGTTATAGGCGTTTTTGCGTATTTTGTGCCTTCTGTTGTAACTGAATCTGTGTTAGTTTGCATAATGTTTATAAAATATGTTACTTACTTATAAACTATACAACCGAAATAATGTTTAACAAAATCTATTTTTTTCAAAAAAAAATAGAAAAAATAATAATAAATAAGAAATATAATTAAAATAAATACTTTTGTTTATCTTTTTTGATTTATAAATAATAAAAAGTTAAACAAAATATACCTTAAAAAAAGATGTATTTTGTTGCACTTTTATACGGTATCTATAAAATCTCTTTCAGTAACATTGAACAAAACAATACCAATAATAAATAATACCACAGATATTCCCGCCGAATAAGCTAAACCCATTACATCAATACTTCCAATATTGAGCAAAGCATTTCTAAATCCTTCCATCAGTGGTACAAGTGGATTATAAGTCATATATACTTGGTATTTTTCGGGAATAAAAGATAAAGGATATACCACAGCCGAAACATACATTAAAAGTGGCATTGCATAACCAACAAAAAGGCTAAAATCTCGGTATTTGGTGGTAAAAGAGGCTATAATAGCACCTAAACCTAATCCAAATATAGCACTAATGAATAATAAAACAGGCATTAGTAACATACCTTGTAAGTTTATGCTTACAGCGTCATTATAATATAGTTTATAAAAAGAGAATGCAATAAAATAACAGCCTAAAAGGATAAAAAATTGAATTAAATTAGAGAATACTCCAGCTATTGGTACTGCAAGACGTGGAAAATAGACTTTGCTAAAAATACCTGCATTGCCTAAAAAAGTGTTTTGTGTGCTATTAAAACAACGCATAATAAAGCCCCAACAAGTATTACTTGCTAATTGAAATAGAAAAGCAGGTGCACCTTCCATATTAATATTTGCCACCATGCCAAAAATAACTGTATAAAGTAAACTACTTAATAAAGGATTTAGGACAAGCCAAAAAGGGCCTAAAATTGTCTGTTTATAGGAAGAAATAAAATCACGCCAAACAAATAGCCGTACCAAATCTCGATAACGCCAAACCTCACGCAATTTTAAATCTAATAAATTATTATCCGACGAAATAATTTCCGTCCATTCTTCAGAAGTTTGATTTTTCATAACTAAATTATACAATAAATTACAGTAAAATAGAAATAGATATAACCGTTTGATAAATAAGTAGTTGTAAATTTTAATTATCAGTTCTATATTAGCTAAGCAATTAATAAATAACAACTTAATACTAATTAAACTAATTTTGTTATTGATTAGAAAAAAACAGTACAACTTTATAACTATTTCAAAATCAAGGATTTTATTTTTAATTTCTTTGCTAAAAATTATCGCAATATAGCGGTGTGAATTAATAAACCAAAACCACAGGATTATAGTTGAGAATGGTCTTGCTATATTGCGAATGTCTTAAAAATACGGAATTTATGTAGTTTTGTTTACATCTCGTATGTTTTATTATATTCTTACTGTCAAAAGTAATAAAATAAATCAAATATCAAAAACCTATAGAATGATTATACGACAAAAATATACTTTTGGCAAAAATATTGCAGTTAGGATATATAGCTTGGATAAATTTATTTTTTAAAAATGATTAATATTTTAAGTAAACAAAAATAAAAATAGTATTAAAGTAGTTGTTTCTGCATATATATTTACTTATTTTAAAAATTTATAAAAAATTAACAAATTACGATTGACTATTAAAACCTTTTGTCATTAAAGAATAACGAAAATAAATTTGTTTGAAACAAGTAAGATGCGTAATTTTGTCGAATATTGACAAAAATTTTGCTATTTTTGTATAATTTTAATTCACTGAAACTTATTTTTCTGCTAATATGATGAATAAAAGTGTGCATCTGATTGGCTGTTTGGCATTATGCTTTGGTCTTATCCTTTCGGGATGTAGCAAAGGCAAGCCAACAAGCTACAAACCGGGTAAAGAGAGTACAGCAACAGGATTGAAGTACAACTCTGGAGGCAAGGCGAAAGAAGGTCAATTTGCAGTTCGCAAATTCAAAGGTCAGCCCGATGGTCCAAACTTAGTGTATATCGAAGGTGGTAGGCACGTAATGGGTTCTCAAGAAGAAGATTTGTTGGCTTCGAGAGATAATATTGAAAGAACTGTTACAGTAGCTTCTTTCTATATGGACGAAACCGAAGTCGCAAATATTCACTGGTTAGAATATTTGCAATTTGCAAAAGATTCGGGACAACAATATTATGACGAAGCATTGCCTGATACTTTGGTTTGGGCAGACGAGTTGGCATTTAATGACCCATACATTGACCATTATCTGCGTTACCCTGGATTTCGTTTTTTCCCTGTAGTAGGGGTAAATTGGAAACAAGCACAAAATTTTGCTATCTGGCGTACAGAAGCCGTAAACAAAGTTTTGGCAATGAAAAATGGTAACAAAGACGAAAAAGCAAAAGCAAAAGGTGGCGAAAGAATCCCGTTGGAATCTGGAGTAGTATTACCTGGTTACCGCCTACCAACAGAGGCTGAGTGGGAATATGCTGCAAAAGCTATGGTAGGAACACAATATTTGGACGAAAATAACGACTACCAACGCATTTATCCTTGGGACGGACACTCACTTCGCAATCCTTATGGCAAGCAAATGGGTATGTTCTTGGCTAATTTTAGACGTGGACGTGGTGATTATGCAGGTATAGCAGGCAAACTCAATGACGGTGCAATGATTACCGAATGGATTTATGCCTATCCTCCAAATGATTTTGGTTTGTATAATATGGCAGGAAATGTAAACGAATGGGTAGAAGACGTTTACCGTCCATTGTCTTATGAGGATATGAAAGAATTTAACCCTGTACGTACAGACGGAAAACATATTACCAACAATGCAGCAGACCCAAGACGTAAAAAAGACGTAGAGTTTATGGATAAAGCTGGTATGTATGACAAAACAAATTTTGCAACCTTGATTAGTAATAGTGTAAGGGTATATAAAGGTGGTTCTTGGAGAGATGTTGCTTATTGGTTAGCACCAGGAACAAGACGTTATTTAGAAGAAGATTCTTCTACTTCTACGATTGGTTTCCGTTGTGCAATGATTCGTGCAGGCGAAAACAAATAAAAAATATTATTTTATCACAACAAAAAGGTATGTTTTACAACAAAACATACCTTTTTTGTTTATGCCCCCACATTATTACGTAATTGCTCGACCAAACCTCCCCACAATTCTCCTAAATCTGTATCACTATCCATATCTGAAAAATCAATAATTTTCAAAAAAGAAGTGTCTGTCATATCACTATGCACCAATTTGAATTCAATAAAAGACAAATTATGGTCATCTGTTTCTGCTTCATCGATAAATACATATTTGACATGGGCATTTGTACGAATAGCAGTAATTTTTGCCAAATGACTTTCACCGTCCCAAATAATATCATATAATTTGTCTGCACCATGTTGCACAATATTGACTGTTTCGGCAAACCATTCTGCAAGTCCTTGCGGAGTAGATAAATAAGGAAAAAGCATTTTTACCGATGCATTAATCTCATATTCCGCAATATATCTATGTTTTTTTTTCTTGTTTTTCATATTTGTGTGCCAATGTAGTTGGAATACGCTACATAGTGCAAGTTAGGGTTTTGAATTAAAAAACAAACTTTTTTTTGTATTTGTTTTGCATATTCAAAAAAACTTTTTACCTTTGTAAAACAAATCGGCGAGGTAGCTCATCTGGTTAGAGCACAGGATTCATAACCCTGAGGTGACGGGTTCAAGTCCCGTCCTCGCTACTACAAATAAAAATAAAGCTGTAGAAATACAGCTTTATTTTTTTTGCCCTTGTTCTACTAAGCAATTCCTACTCTGTTGTAAGAAAGATTATCAAGATACATTTTTATCGTTTTTTTAATCATTTATTTTCACCTACTAAGCTAAGTCTTTGATAATGAACCGCAAAGTCGCTAAGTTCACAAAGAAAATACCATAAATTTATTTTTGCTTGTTACTTAAACTAAATTATTTCAAAATAGAAACAGACTCCTTGCAAAAATCTTTCAAGATTTTATTCCCAAAAAATTCTTTTATAAGAAGTCTGCTAAAAAATATGGAAACAAGTTTTTGCAATAAGCATCATTTTTGATTGCTAAAATTTATTACCTTGCTATTTCTATTTTATATTTTTGTCCTTTCATTTTTTCATTTTTGATAGTTTCCAACAGTCCAGAGATTCTATTTTTTTTGATAGCCACAAAAGACATAAAATCCATTACCTCAATCAAACCAATTTCTTCTTTGCTTAAATTTCCTTTTTTGGTCAAAAATCCAACAATATCCATTTTACTTAGTTTTTGTTTTTTCCCTCCATTGATATACAAAGTAGCCCAAATACTTGGTATGGGTGCAGGCAATTTTTTTGGTATTTTCCATTCTCTTGGCAATTTAGTGAGATATGGTGGTTTTATTTCTTCTTGATGTAACAATAAATAGGCAGTACCTTCGGCATTCATGCGGGCAGTACGTCCATTGCGGTGGGTAAAATCTTCGAGATTAAACGGCAATTCAAAATGAATTACATTTCTAACAGTTGGAATATCCAAACCTCTTGCAGCCAAATCTGAAGCAAGTAAAAAAGTAATACTTCGATTGCGAAAATTGACCAATGTTTTTTCTCTATCCAACTGTTCCATTTTGCCATGAAAAAATGCAGCCTCCATGCCTTTTGCTTGCAATATTTTGCAAGTTTGTTCGGCAGTTTCTCGTTGATTGCAAAAAATTAAGGAAGATTCCTCTCCCAAAAAACAAAGCAAATCATATAAGGTATTGATTTTGTCTTTATCTATTGCAATAACTGTTTTTAGTTGTAAACTGTCGGTAGTTTTTTCTTCGGTTTTTGTAAAGTCTAAGATAGTAGGACTATGTATTTTGGCAAAAGCAGGAATTTTGAGTTGTGCAGTGGCAGATACTAAAATTCTTTTTTGTACTTTGGTCAATTTTTCGCTAATAAATTTCATTTCTTCCTCAAAACCCATTGCCAAAGATTTATCAAACTCATCTAAAACCAAAAATTTAGTGGTTTTCAAATCAATACTTTGTCGGCTAAGGTGGTCGCAAATTCTACCTGGTGTTCCTAATAAAATTGTAGGTGCTTCGGTCAAACTTTGCATTTCTACTTGCATCGAGTGTCCGCCATAACAAGTGGTAATTTTGAAACCTGTTGCCATTTTTCGCCAAACTTGTTCTATTTGTATAGCCAATTCTCTCGAAGGAGTTAAGATAAGGCATTGAATACCTTTTTGCGTTGAATCTAAGAGTTGTGCGATTGGCAACAAAAACGCCAATGTTTTGCCTGAGCCTGTTGGTGCTAATAATAACGTATTTTGCTGTGCTTGTATGCTTTGATTTGCCACAAGTTGCATTTCGTTTAGCGTATCTATGCCCAGATTTAGTTGTATTTTCTGTATAATTTCTTGTAATTCCATTTGACAAAGGTAGGTAATTTTAGTTTGCAAATTATGTATTTTTCAATAAAATAATAGGTATTTTTAGATAGGTGCTACGAAGATAAATAGACCAAATTTTGTAGGCACTTTTCCTGTAGAATAGTTGCAATTTTTGTTTAGATTCAGCCTTCACATTCGCCTAAAGGTGAATATACGATTGCTATGCTACTTACATAAATTATGCAAAATTATCTATTTTTTTGAGAATGGTAAATTTTGTAGAGTTGGCTTATTGCAATATTTTTTACAAAATCACCACATAAACTTTATAAGAACCAAATATTTTTAATACATTGCGATAAAAATTATTAATATGCAATATAAACACTGGGTACCAACTTCTCTTTTAGGAAAATTATTTTCATTATACTTGAAATTTCCCCATCATCCTGCCAAAGTTAGAGTAGAAAACTTTTTAGGTAATCTTTTATTCTCTAATGGAATTATGATGACACATAGTTCCAATCTTAAAGCCCTTCTTGCTCCTAATGATTGGATAACAAGAATTATATTAGAACACGGAAACTATGAAACACAAAGTATAGAATTGGCTTCAAATATTATGAAAAGTGGCGGTATTTTTTTAGATATTGGTGCAAATTGGGGCTTATATTCTTTAAGTATTAGTGCTTTAGCCAATACAGAAGTTATTGCAGTCGAACCATCTTATAAAATTTATCCTCGATTAAAGAAACATAAAATAATGAATAACTTACCCATTACAACAATTAATTGTGCTTTGGGAAAAGATTTTGATTTTGTTATATTTGGAGCCCCTAATGAAGGTAATTTGGGAACAAGTAAAGTTTTTTCTAACTTGGTAGAAAATCTTCAGACTGATATTTTGGCTACTGTTCCTTTGAAAAAACTTTTAGATTATTTAGTAATAAAAAAGCCTATTAAACTGCTAAAAATAGATGTAGAGGGGTATGAAAAAATTGTTTTTGATGGTTTAGATTTTTCTAATGACCAACACAGACCAAAGAATATTATCATGGAATTTACGGGACATGGAGAATGGAATTTAACATTTTGTATCAACTATTTTAAGGAAAGACAATACGAAGCATTAAATATATTAGGTGTTCCTATTGTATCAAAGGAGGATATTATAGAAGAAAATATTTGGTTGCGAAGTTTGAAATAATTTTCTACTAATTTTATCAAAAATAATATCTATAATAGCTTGTATTAATATAATTTTTTTAGCAATCATATATTTACTTTCAATCAAATAAGGATATTATAAGGTAAATATTGTAAAGTTCGTAGGCACTTTTAGTGCAGATAACTACGATTTTTGTTTCAATTAGCTACTCTCATTCGCCTAAAAGTGAATATACGATTGCTATTTAGATTATATCGTAAATTTTGATGCAAAAGATGGATATTACAAAATGATTTTCTATCTTTTTTTGAAAAATAGAGTATTTTTCTATCTTTGTAAAATAGTACCATAGAAAATTTTACGATACCATGATGCAAAGCAAGATAAATAGTAAATTTATTGCAATTATTTTGTTGGGAATGGCTATTTTTTCCTCTTGTGAAAAATTACGCTACAAAGAAGAAAAAAAGATAAAAATTTTTCGTTTCAATTCTACTGAAGGCATTAGTTCTTTAGACCCTATTCACGCCGAAACCGAAGCCAATATCAATGCTGTGGCACAACTTTATAACGGTTTGTTTGAATTTACAGAAGATTTAAAATTAGTACCTTGTTTGGCAGAAAGTTACAATGTTTCTCCAGATGGCAAGACCTATACCATTAAACTCAAACAAGGAGTTTTTTTTCATAGTAACCCTGTTTTTGCAGAAGGACAAGGCAGAGAAGTACGTGCAAATGATGTGATTTATTCTTTCAAACGGTTGCTATCTCCTAAATCGGGTAGCACAGGTACTTGGGTGTTACAAGACAGAGTGCTAAAAAATGCTGATGGTAGTATTTCTGATACTTGTTTTGTTGCCTTAGACGATTATAGCCTAAGAATCCATTTACAAGAGCCATTTATGCCGTTTTTGCAATTACTTTCTATGCCTTTTACCTATATTGTACCACAAGAGGCTGTGGCAAAATATGGAGATTTGCGTAAAAATGCGGTTGGAACAGGTGCATTTATTTTTGACGAATGGTTGGAATACAATTATTTGAGTATGAATCGCAATCCCTATTATTTCAAAAAAGATTCCTTAGGACGACAACTACCCCTATTGGATAGGATAGAAGTGTCGTTTTTGACAGATGAAAAAGATGCTTTTCACGCATTGGAAACCAATAAATTAGATTTTTTGACAAGCCTAAGTAGCAACTATATCAACAAAATAATCAACAAAGATGGCACTATTAGCACCGATTTTAGCAATAATTACAATGTAATCAAAAATCCAATTCTAAATACCGAATATGTTGGTTTTCAATTAGATACCAAACAATATACCGACAATCCAAATCACCCATTATTAGATATTCGCATTAGGCAAGCTATTAATTATGCAATGGATAGAGCAGAAATTATAGACGAACTCCGCCGAAATTTGGGAAAACCTGCCACAGCAGGCATTGTACCTCCAATATTAAATACTTCAGGCAGCAAAACCGTACAAGGATACAACTATAATCCAAATAAAGTAGATGAACTATTGCAAGCAGCAGGCTATCCAAACGGTAAGGGAATGCCTGAAATAACTTTTTATACCATTCCATCAGCTTTATATCTTGCCGAATATATACAGGCAAAATTAAGACATTTTGGAATACAAGTAAAAATTGAAGTTAATAATACAGCAGGACATATTAGTATGATAAATATTGGACAAGCTAAAATGTTTAGGCTAAGATGGTTGGCAGATTATCCAGATGCCGAAAACTATTTGGCTCTTTTTAATAGCAAAAACGTAGCACCAGGCCCCAACAAAACTCGATATATAAACCCTGTGTATGACTCCTTATATACAAAAGCCTGTGCCGAAAAAAATGATACATTGCGACAAAATTTATACCAAGAAATGGAACAAATTATGCTAAATAATGCCTGTATTATCCCAATTTATTATGACGAATCTCTACAACTCCTACAAAAAAAAGTAATTGGACGGATTTTAGGAGGTGCATATAATTTTAAATTGGAAAAAATTGATATAAAAATGCCTAAATAATAGCAAACTATGCGGTACTATTTACTACATAATTTAGATTAACTATAATAAAATTTAGGCACTTTTTCCGTAGAATAACTAAAATTTTTGCTTCTATTTAGCCATTTTATTCGCCTAAAGGCGAATATATAGTTGTTATATCAGTTGTTATATCATACATAGACTGCACGTACCCAAAAAAATCCAAACTATAGTTACATAAAATTGTAGCTTTTGACAAAGAAAATAGCAGATGTATTGAATAATTTGCTAATAATAGTAACTTTGTAAAAAAAGTAATTTTGTATGAAACATTCTACACTCGAACTTTTGCAAGAACACCAACTCCGCCGTACCAAAATCCGTGTGGAAATGTTAGATATTTTTTTGTCTAAAAACTATGCTTTAGCACATTCCGAAATAGAGGAAAGTATTGGAAAAGAATTTGACCGAGTTACTATTTATCGGACACTTAAATCTTTTGAAGAACAAGGCTTATTACATAGAGTTTTGGACGAATCTGGAGCTGCAAAATATGCACTCTGCCAACACGAACACAATGAAATACACAAACACCACGACCAACATATTCATTTTAATTGCACAAGTTGTGGGCATACTTTCTGCTTAGAAAATGTGCCTATTCCCGAAATAAAACTCCCAATAAATTACCAATTACAAAAATTAGACTTTTTGGCACAAGGAATTTGCCAAAACTGTGTGCTAAAATAAGTATAGAAATAGAAGATAGGAAATAGGAAATACAAACTATTGATTGTCAATTAATTAC
>JBIKRY010000434.1:0-2840 GCA_044348925.1 Bernardetiaceae bacterium | reverse complement strand
ATATGGTAGGTTTTGACAACTTCATAATCTGTGGCAGAAGGACTAATTTTGATTGTAAAAAAATCGGTGCTTGGGTTAGGATATACTTCAGCTTCCATTTTATCAAATAAAGGAGGTGCGTCACAACCAGTTATATTGGTGGCAGGATATGTAAAAGTATATAAAAGTGTTGGGGTATTATCACAAGAGTTTTCAATAAAATGTTCAACTGTTATCATCTGCCACGCAAAAAGAGGATAATAATAAGGAGAAACTATTTCATATCCCGATGTGCTATAAGAAAAACCATTGGGCAAGGTAACTTTCCAAAAGGCTCTAATATCGGCTGGAAAATTACAATAAGCCTTATGGCGTAATGTTCTATGGCATACATCAGCATAGCTCCAAGTATAATCACAAGGAACTACATAATGACTTGTGCCACCAATATTAATAGACTTATATATTTCTACTGTTTCTGTTCCTACTTTAAATGTATAAGATATTTGGATAATGCCACTACCTGTGAAATTTGCAGGAACTTCTATTTTTAGTTTTGGTGCAACACCCACACCCATTGGAATAACAACAGGCGTAATACCACTAAAATTATTGACAAAAGACCACGACCAAGTACCTGTAGAGGCTTTTTTATAATAACTTTTAATAAAATAGGTTTCCGTTTCACCCAAACAAAGTGTATAATCATTATTTTGATTTTCTACAGTTCCCAAGGCATTAATAACAGCTTTTTCGGCATCAACAATACCATAACCCATTTCGCTATTCCATGTTTCATTAGGATTTTCGCCTGCACCCATACCAAAAGAATAACTATTTGGTTTACTACAAGAGTTCTCTATAATCTTCCTAACTTCGTCTTGTTCTAATTGAGGATTGCGAGATAAAATCAAGGCTGCAACTCCAGCAACATGAGGTGCAGCAGCAGACGTACCGTTAAAATCCGTTAAATAAGCACCTCCTATATTTGTGGTAGGAATTAAAACACCTGGTGCAACAACATCTAATCCTGTACCGTAATTGCTACCCCAAGTTTCTCCTTCACAGGTTCTTGGACTTTTTCTATAAGCACATTTATTATTAGCACCAACCGCAATAGTGGTAGAATTACTTGCTGGATACATAATATCAGTACTATTCAAATTCCCAGTTGCAACAATAACCACACAACCTTTGCCATTTCTGCCTTGTGTGGTTGCGTATGTAATAGCAGCATCAATATCTGGCGAAGGGACTGTATACCAAGAATTACTTAAAATATCTGCCCTATCTGCTGCCCAGCGAATAGAGTTAGCTATCCAACTTGTATTAGTAAACCAGCTACGATTAATTTTATATGCTATTCTTACAGGAATAATTTTTGCATTATAAGCTACTCCTGCTATGCCTATGTTATTATTAGCTTGGGCTGCAATAATTCCTGCACAAGCTGTACCATGGTTGTCGCTATTAGAATAATTACCATTGCTACCCTGCCCTGTGGCATCATAACCTGCTAGCAAATTATTGACCAAATCTGGATGGGTTAAATCTACGCCTTCGTCTAATACAGCAACTTTTACTCCTTGTCCATTTGCATATTGCCAAGCTGTTTCTACTTTGATAGATGCTTCAGGATTAGATGGATTATTTAAGCCCCATTGTTGTGGATATAAAGGGTCTGAACTTGCAAGTTTTCCGAAAATAAGGAAATTTGGCGTTGCATATTCCAATCTGCCCGATTGTTGCAAAGCATTAGAAATAGTAAGTGTATTCGGAATATCTAAAATTTGAGTGCTTAGCAAATAGCGTTGTGTGCCAAATTCCATCTGTTTATGGTATTCAATTTTGTATTTTGCTAATAAGTCTGCTATGCTTGCAATATTTTGTGTGGGTTTCAGCTTGATGATAATCTCACCTATCAGAGCTTGGGAAATATCCTCTGCATATTCTAACATAGGCACTGTAAACAGTGAATCGGAACTATATTGCTGCTGAAAACGTGTATAACTATCAGTTTTTAGGGGAACAATATATTTACCCCCCCCCCACAACTAATTGATTATCAAATAGTTGACTTTTAGTATTATATTTATCTACCACCAAAGCATACTTTGTGGAGATAGTAAACTGCTCTTTTCCTGTTGGTGTGAGCATTTCTACAGTTTGGCTATAAGAAATTTGGCATAGCACAAACAAGGCAATGAAGAATGAAGAGTGTTTCATTATGAGAAATTTTTATTTTATGGTGTCTTGTTTTACTGAAATAACGTCTAAAAATGTGAGTTTAATACCTAAAAAACCTGAATTCTTTTTATTATCACAAGTTTCACTGCCATATACTTCTAGTTTGACTACGGAGTCTTTACGTACGGCTGTTTGTTTTAAGAGATTTCTAAAATGTGTTTGATTGCAAATAATATGCGTTTGAATAGTAGGACTAGGTATTAATATCGTTAGTTCTCCTTTACTGGTCGTTTGAACCAGACCTAGTAAAGTTTGTTTATTAGGTTTTGCAGCACTACAATCACAGGCTTGGGGTTCTTCTTTGTTGCAACTTGCCATTAGGCATAGCATAGCAAATAGTGCTGCTGCACTTTTTAGGGTTTTCATACGTTTTGGGTTTTAAGGATTAGAAAAATTAGTACGTTGTAAAATTAGTAATAAAATTAGGTTTTGCAATTTTTTGAGGGATTTTATTTTTTGAGGTAATTATTTTGAGATAGTAAACTGCTCTTTTCCTGTTGGTGTGAGCATTTCTACGGTTTGGCTTTTAATCGTCTGTAAAAATAAAAAACAAGCGAAAAAACACAATATTGATTTATTCATAATTTTAAAGTTTCTATTTATTTAGTTTCATT
>JBIKRY010000155.1:0-10606 GCA_044348925.1 Bernardetiaceae bacterium | reverse complement strand
TTGGAATATGGTATTTTTTCCTTTAATTGTGAATCTATACCCGAAATCGAAGTAATTAATTTATTGGCAAAAGCAAACGGAAAAATAGCAAAAATAGCTTTGCGAATTAACCCAAACGTAACCGCCAACACCCATAAATATATTGCGACAGGCTCTGAAGAAAATAAATTTGGCATCCAACTCGAAGATTTGCCAACCTTAATAGACTTGCTACCCAAATTTGAAAATATACAACTAACAGGCATACATTTTCATATTGGTTCACAAATTACAGATTTAGATAATTTTAAAAATCTTTGTTTGCGTGTAAATTCGTTGCAAACTTTTTTTGCAGACAAGCAAATTGTTTTGGAACATATTAATGTCGGTGGTGGTTTAGGAATCAATTACCAAGCACCTGATAGTCATATTTTTGCAGATTTTGAGCATTATTTTGCTACTTTTGCCAAAAACTTGCAACGCCGTCCTGCTCAAGAAGTACATTTTGAATTGGGACGTGCTGTGGTTGCTAATTGTGGTAGTTTAATTAGCAAAGTATTGTATGTAAAAAAAGGAACTGCCAAACAATTTATTATTTTAGATGCTGGCATGACCGAACTCATACGTCCTGCTTTGTACCAAGCACATCACGAAATCCAAAATTTGACTTCTGTAGCCACAACTACGCAAATATATGATGTAGTAGGTCCTATTTGTGAATCATCAGATTGTTTTGTTAAAAATATTACGTTACCAAGTACGCAAAGAGGAGATTTATTTGCTATTCGTTCTGCGGGTGCTTATGCGTATGTAATGTCCTCTAATTATAATTTGCGAGAAAAAGTAGCTGAAATTTTTAGCGAATAATAAAAATGTAACCATAGAACTACCTAAGTTTTCAAAAAATTTGGGTAGTTATGTTATAAATTATGCAAAGCTTGATTCACTCATATACTCTTCAGATTTTTGTAGTAAGTATCATTTGTTTATTGTTGTGCTTTTTTACATACACAGAAACTATCATCTTAAAGTTTTTATCAATTCTTTGAACCAAAGTAACTGTTCTAAAAGGGCAAAAACAACACTTTTAACTGCATAATTGCTTGGAACTTCCCAATACCTTACATCAACATTGCTTGGCTTTGATGTAGAATGATTACCAAATGTGCTACAAGTTTGATAAATAGCTGTAGCTGAATAAGAAAGTACAGGAGTTTGATAGACTGTTGTAGTAGGTTTATAATTGTTATCAATATTTCCTGATAAAAACTTATTTTTATCCATAAAACTACCAGAAAGTCCTGAAATTTTAGTTTGCAAAACTTTATAAATTTCCTCTTGAATTACCCTTGCATCTTGTAAAATTGCAGTATTTTCGTTGCTTGTATCGATATTTTTGAGAATTTTGAGTAATTTTTGCTTAAAATCTTTTGGGTTTGGTGGCATAAAACCTAATTCAAAAATTTCAAAAACATCTGCATATTGTTTGAAAATTTTGGTGTTGGGTGAGTTATCTATTTCTGTCATTAGAAAACCCATTAACTCTTTGATAGGCTCAGTCTTATAAAAAACTTTGCTTCCCCGTTTAGCTATTAAGGTCTTTAAGGTTTGTAAATCTTTATCAGATAAATGCCCTGTGTTTACAGCAACAGGAATATGCCTATTTTCTTGTGTCTCAATAGATTTAAGTTCTTCAAAAACTACTGCCAAAAAACCTGCATCTTCTGTTTCTTGCTCCTCGTCAAGTAAACACAATCCATCTAAAATAATGGCGTGGTAATAATTTTTAGATAATAGTTTTTTACCATCTGCCCAGTTCTGTCTGTCTGTTACAACAATGTCTGTGTTATAATCATTCCGACCTATTTGTTCTATAGCCAAACGCAGGTCTTCACAATATGGTATCTCATCATCAATAAGCAAAAAATTATATTCCATAAAATCTTAAATTTAGAGTAAAGGTAATAATATTTCAAATTGGACTTTAAAGGTTTCGTCAGGATTATTGACTGCCAGTAAACTGAATTTTCCTTTATGTAATTCCACCACTTTTCTAACAAAATAACCACCAAGTCCTGTTCCTTTTGTTTGTCCTGCCCTACCACCCAAACGACAATATTGCTCAAAGGTAAAGTTTTTTGGAAAAGGTTTACCATTATTTTTGCAAATTACTTGCAAAAATTCTCCCTCATTAGTTTCTATTATATGAGCCTCAAAACCTACAATGTATGCTTTATCTTTTACAGTAAAACCATGTTTTTTGGCATTTTCTATTAAATTGCGAAAAGCATCTTGTAAAGCATTGTTGTCTATTTCTATTTCAAGATTTTTTGGCAATTCTGACTTTATTTCTATCTCAAAATTGTCGTTGTTATGTAAAATCATAAGCTGTTGTAAAAATTCTGCAAAATTTACAAGAGTTTTTACAATAGACTGTTTCTGCAATATATTTTGTGTAGTACGTATTGTGCGAGAACTATCTAATAAATGGTTTTCTAATCTTTGTATAAGCATTTCTAAAGTATCGACTTTATCTTCTCCTTCTCTAATAGCACGCAAAGGAGTTGAAAAGTCGATAGGTTGTCTTGTTTTTGCAGCATTTCTCAAAAAGCCCAATAAAGCATCATAATTTGCCCTAACAGAGCCTAATTTTTGGTTTAAATTGTGCATCACTGTTGCCAAGACATCATATTCCGTAGTTTCAACCTCCTCTTTTGTTGCAATAAGTTGTTGTTCTATTTTATTTTTTTCCTGATAAATTCCTTGTAATTGTAAAATTAGGCGTTGTTGTTCCTCAATAGGTGGAATAATTATTAAAATTTCTAAAAAATCTTTCGTATAAATTCTTTGTATCACATTGCCACCAACCAAGATTTCAAGTTGAATTTGCACCAAACGGGACTGCAAAGCAAACATAAAATACTGTATATCAATTTCTTTGTTAATTTCCAAAGCCAAAATATCTGAACTTGTAATAATGGCTTGACCTTGATAATTGAAATAGGTAGGTTTTAAATTTGCACCTAACAAAGACACCAAAATTGCCGAAAAATCAACCACTTTTTGGGCATCTTTTTTTCCTATTTTTCTATATATTTTTTGAATATTTAAGTCGCTATTTGCCTTTAAATCTCTAATTCCAATATAGGGAATAGAATCTAACAAAATACTTTGTACTTTGTCTTTCCCATAAGATTTACCACGCAGTTTATTTGTAATTGTGTCTTTTAGCTTTACTAAAATTTCTTTTTTTGTAGTTTGTAATATATTATCAAGTTCTGCGATATTGTCAGCCTTTGCAATCTGCAAATTTTTCTCAATAGTATTTTTAATAAAATTTTCCATTGCCAAAAATAAATTTTATTTCAATCAAAACAAAACGTGCTAAGGGTTTTTAAAACCCTTAGCACGTAAAGACTACAACTTACTCAAATCCAACTGCTGATTTACAAACATAATCTCATCACTTTCATCAAGCACAATTCCTACAGGTGTATCCTTGTTAATTTTGCCCGACAAGATTTGTTTAGACAATTCATTCATCAAATATTTTTGCATTACCCTTTTCAAAGGTCTTGCCCCAAATTGCGGGTCATAGCCCATTTCGGCTAATTTGTCTAACACATCAGGCGTGGCATCTATCAAAATTCCGTTTTGTGTTTCTAATTGTTTGCGTAATTGTTCAAACTGAATTTTCACAATTTTACGCATCTGTTTTTTCCCTAATGGTTCAAACATCACAATCTCGTCAATACGATTCAAAAATTCAGGTTTTACCGAATTTCGCAACAAGTTGAAAACCAATACCTTAGCTTCTTCGCCTAATTGTGCCAAATTTTTATGACCTTGTTCAGCTTCGTTGAATTTTTGCATAATTAGCTCCGAACCAATATTTGAGGTCATAATAATTATCGTATTTTTGAAGTTTGCTAACCTGCCTTTATTGTCCGTTAAACGTCCCTCGTCAAGCACTTGCAACAAAATATTAAACGTATCTGGGTGTGCTTTTTCAATCTCGTCCAACAAAACTACGCTATATGGTTTGCGTCTTACGGCTTCGGTCAGTTGTCCGCCTTCGTCATAACCCACATAACCAGGAGGTGCACCAATCAAACGACTTACGGCGTGTTTCTCTTGAAATTCCGACATATCAATACGTATCAAAGCATTATCATCATTAAACAAAAACTCAGCTAATGCCTTTGCTAATTCCGTTTTTCCTACGCCTGTTGTGCCTAAGAAAATGAAACTTCCTATTGGCTTTTTCGGGTCTTGCAATCCTGCCCTACTTCTACGCACCGCATCGGCTATTGCACGAATTGCCTCCTCTTGTCCTGCTACTCTTTTTGTCAATTCTCCTTCCAAATTGAGTAATTTTTCTTTGTCCGATTGCAACATTTTTGCTACAGGAATACCTGTCCAACGTGCCACCACTTCTGCAATATTTTCGGCTGTTACCACTTCTTTCAACATAGAGTTTTCACCCGAAACTTCAGCAAATTGTTTTTGCAAATCCACTAACTTGGTTTGTGTTTCTATCAAAGTGCCATAACGAATTTCGGCTACTTTGCCATAATCTCCCTCTCTTTCTGCCTTTTCTGCTTGCATTTTAAGGCTTTCTATCTCCTCTTTGGTCTGTTGCACTTGCGTAATGACATCTTTTTCTTGTTGCCATTTTGCTTTCATACTATCACGCACACTATACAAGTCCGCCAAATCTCTCGACAAAATATTCTCTTTTTCTACGTCATTTTCCCTGCGAATTGCCTCCCGTTCAATTTCTAATTGCATAATTTTGCGTTGAATTTCGTCTAATTCTTCGGGCAAACTATCAATTTCGATACGCAATTTTGCAGCAGCTTCGTCCATCAAATCTATTGCCTTATCAGGCAAATAACGGTCTGAAATATAACGGTGCGACAAAGTTACGGCTGCAATCAAGGCATCATCTTTTATCTGAATACCGTGATGCAATTCGTATTTTCCTTTGATGCCTCGCAAAATAGAAATTGCATCTTCGGGAGTTGGTTCATCGACTGTTACAGACTGAAAACGTCTTTCCAAAGCCTTATCTTTCTCAATATATTTTTGGTATTCTTTCAAAGTTGTAGCACCGATTGCGTGCAATTCGCCACGTGCTAAAGCTGGTTTCAGTAAATTTGCTGCGTCCATTGCACTTTCTCCACCACCACCTGCACCAATCAAGGTATGAATTTCGTCTATGAACAATACAATTTGCCCTTCCGAATCAATTACTTCTTTGATAACTGCTTTTAATCTTTCCTCAAATTCGCCTTTATATTTTGCCCCTGCGACTAATAAACCCATATCTAAGGCAAAAATCGTAACCCCTTTTAAGTTTTCTGGCACATCTCCCTCAATAATTCTTTGTGCAAGACCTTCTACAATCGCAGTTTTACCTACGCCTGGTTGTCCTATTAACATGGGATTATTTTTGGTTCTGCGTGTCAAAATCTGCAACACTCTGCGAATTTCCTCATCACGACCAATCACAGGGTCAATTTTGCCCTTGCGAGCCATGTCGTTAAGGTTTTTTGCATAACGGTCAAGAGAACGGTATTTGTCTTCTGCCGTTTGGTCTTTTACGGTTTCGCCTTTTCGCAATTCCTTGATGACCGCAGTCAAAGTTTTTTCGGTAAATCCTGCATCTTTTAACAAAACTCCTACTTTGTCTTTGCCTGCCAATAAGCCTAATAAAATATGTTCTATCGTGATAAACTCATCTTTAAAAGCTGTTAAATATTGTTCAGCTTTATTTAATGCTTGGTGTGCATCATTGGATAAATACGGAGAATTGCCCGAAGATTTTGGGTAACTATTCACAAATTCATCTATTTTTTGATGGACAAGGTTCAAATTTGCACCTGCTTTCTTAAAAATGTAGCTCGTAATATTTTCATCTGCTGCTAATACGCCTTTCAAAATATGTCCCGTTTCAATAATTTGTTGTTGTCGGGAAGTTGCCAAAGAAGAGGCATTTTGGATAGCCTCTTGGGCTTTTATGGTATAGTTGTTAAAGTTCATAGCCTTTGTTTAGTTAGTAAATTAGTAAGATAGTAAGTTGTCAATTAGTAAGATAGTAAGTTGTCAATTAGTAAGATAACGTGAACTACGGATACCGTATATTCGCCTTTAGGCGAATGAGTCAGGTAAATTGAAAGAAAAATAGTAATTATTTCTCAAAATTTGTGAATTTATAACCAAGTTCATTTTTATCCTTACATTTCATTCGCCTAAAGGCGAATATACGGTTGCTACGCAACTTATTTATTATATATTTTACTTGTAACTTGTTGATTATCAATAAAGTAATCCGTAGTTCACGTTAAGATAGTAAGTTGTCAATTAGTAAGATAGTAAGTTGTTAATTAGTAAGATAATAAGTTATGAATAGATTTTACTATTGTTAAACTTACTAACTAAAAATTTACTAATTTACTAACTGTTTTGCAAACTTTAAACCAAGTGCTATTTCACTGCCTTTTTGTCGGTTTTGAGGGTGTTTTTGGGAATAAATCGGAAATTTTGGCAGAAAACTGTATAGTTTTTATGGGTAAGGAATTTAAAATTCATACAATAAGTAGATAAACTATATATTGGAAAACTTGCAAAAACACACTTAAGTAAGTTCACAAATCGGATAGTTTTCTTTTGCTATAATTTTATTGTTTCGTTTTCACAAAGATAGGGAAATTGTGAGAAAAAACCTTTTGGAAACAATTCCATTGCGGGTTTAAACTTTCCAAAAGGTGGCATTTACAAATCTCCAAACAATCCCAACTGACCATCTTTTTTCAAAGCCCAACCGTCATTGCCTATTCTTTCAGCTATATCTTCCAAAACATTCAAAACAGTTTGATTTTCAGGTGTTGTGCCATTTTTTAGCAACGGAATAATTTGGAAAATAATTTCATCAAAAGTAGGCGTTTTTTTCTCTAATTCCATTCTCCGCAAATAAGAAATCAAATAATAACGAATACGCAACCTTACGTCTAAATGTGATTTGAATTTTGTATTTTTTCGTATAGAAAAAATTTCTGTTTTCTCGTTATAATCAAATTCGCCAAGTAAAAACGGTGTTAAATCTGAATATTCTTTTTTCAATAAATCCAAAAAGCCCATTTCTAAACCCTTGATAATCAACTCATCATTGATTTGTTCAAGCGTAGCACCGTTTTCTTTGGCTATAATTCCTTCTACAGTTTGCTGCACTATTTCGCCAATATTCATACCCAAAGCAGCTTTCATAATAAATTTAGGTTTGCGAACTTTCCTAAAATTGATAATTAATTGCCCTGATAAAACAGTAAATGGATTTTGTCGTTTTTTGAAACTTGTTTGTCCGTTTTTTTGAGGCACAGCCCCTGCATACTCAAAACCGCATTTTTCGGCAGTTTCGATAATCAAATGCCAAAATTCAGGGTCTTTGTGTGCAAAAACAAAGGACATCCAACGGTCAAATTTCAAAACCCGATACATTTCTTGTATAGATTTTGCAATCAATTCGTTGTAACTTTCTTTGCTTTTTTGGTGTTCTCCACCTTCTATTGCCTCTAATTCATAATCTGCTTCGCTAACTTCCAAATCTAACCAACCATTCCACATGACAGACAAATCTAAATAAGGAATTTTTTTGCCATACGGCGGGTCAGTATAAATATAATCTACGGTTTCGTTTTTCAATAAACTCAAATCTGTTGCCGTACCTTTCAATATTTGGGCATTTTGTATCGTGTTTTCGTTAATATGAAACTCCATTTCTTTTTTGGCATTGATAACGGCAGAAACTTTTTTAGCATAAGTTTGCCAAAAGTCTAACTCCACAGGCTCAGGTGCTATTCTGTAACGATAATAACGCATAGGAGAACTATCACCTGCATTTTTATCAGCATAAGTAGAGTGATGGTAAGTTAAATTTATTTTATTTACTGTACTCGAAAAAGCTAATAACAAAGATTTACGAATATTTTTATCTTTTTCTTTCAAAATTAAATATTTCAAAAAAGCTAATTGAGCTAATTGTTTTTCTGTAAAAAGTTGTTCAATGCTTTGCACATCAGAACTTTTGGGGAGTTTTATATTTTTAGGATAGTTAATTCCCAACTCCGCAAGAGCTTTAAGTCCTTGCGGAGTTTTATTTTCAAATTTTACCTTAATTTTTTCAAAAGCCTCTTTCAATTTTGCGGTTTGCACAGGTGCAACAAGAGCATCAACCATAAAAACCGACATCGGATTAAGGTCAATGTGTATAGCTTTTCGCCCTGTCATTAGTGCTTCTACTGTGGTTACGCCACTTCCTCCAAAACTATCTAAAACCAAATCATTAGGCTGCGAAAAATGTTTGATATATTCCTGCACAACATTCCAACTTTGTCGAGTAAAATAACCGTGTACGCCAAAATGACGTTTGGCTGCACGTTTTGTAACAGGCAATTCACTCAATAAAGGCAAGGACATATAATCAAAAGTAGCTTTATCTGTATTTTTATCTTTGCTTTGTGCTTTATTGACCGCAGTATAACTAAAAGTTTTGCCACTTTGAAAAGAACTTGGCGACAAAAAAATAGCTAAATTTTCCCAATAATAGTCAATTTCAGAAAGTGGAAAAAATAAAATAGGCTTTGCTTCATCTTGGCGATACAAAACAAATTCTTTTCCGTTGCAAAGAGCAAAAAACTTTGTGCGGACTTCGGGGTGCATAGAATAGCTATAAACTTGCTCAACATTGTCACTGTTTACTATCAATTCGTTAGGTGCTTTTGCGTCAAGCACCCACGCATAACTGTCTTCAACTTTGAACAAATAATCGGGAATTTGTTTAATTTGGCGTTTCTTTGAACCAATTTTTATAAACGGATTTTCGAGGCTTTTACTCCTAATAATTTGCGGTTGTTGCCAGCCTAATTGCTGCAAAATTGGCAAAATTAAAACTTCTCTTACGCTATCTTCCTTAAAATCAGGCGAATACAGTTGAGTGAAATCGAAACTCGAAAATAGCTTTGTCATAAAAAAGGTGTGTCCTGTTGTTGTTAAATCCAACTTCCTGAAGGAAACGACCAAGTAACCCACACAGAATCGAATGAAACAGCAACAAGGAACACACCCGTTGGGTGCATTCCTGTCCTGTTCCTCTCTGTGTTTAAAATTTTGGTCGTTTTTTCAGAAAGAGAAACATTTAGAAACGCAAAATATCTTTGCTACTATGTTTTGTTGCAATTAGGTAATTTTTTGGTATGAAAACAACAATTAGTAGAAAAATATTTGTTTTATGTTGGAATAGAATTTTTTTGAAAGAAAAAATTTCTTTATTAGATGATAAAATTGTTAATTTAGCAGAAATTATAACTTTATTAAAGGAGAGAAATTAGCAAAATGAATTTATCCGAAATTTTAGAAAGTATTAGCAATTTATTTGATTTTGCTCTAATGAATAGCTTAAATGAATTGCGAATGGTTGATATTGGGGTGATAGATGCAGAACTTGCTAGTAAAATAGCAGAAAATACAGGATATTTGACCGAAAATTATATTGTTTCTATTGACAGTTTTGGAATAAAACATAGTATGAACGGACATAGTGTTAGTAATGAGGTGCTTGCTAATCAAATAGGAATAACAAAAAATGATTTCTTGTTGTTACACCAAATTATTTTTAGTGCTGATAACATAATAAAAGGTATTAAACATAAAAACACGCAACCAGATACTATTTTCTTTGAAAAAACTATCAAAAATAAGTATGAAGTTGTTTTGGAAATACGTATGATTAGTGGTAAAAAGAAAGCACTTTATAAGAAAAATAGGCTTATTCTAAAAAATATGTATATATGCGAATATTGGGTTAAAAATACAGAGATAGTTTCTTAAAAAATCAGTATTTTTCGGTTGTGCCAACCAAACCACAGATTTCTTTGTCCTTAGAAAATAGTAAATTGTATTTAGCACACACATTAAGTGCTAATTTAGGCGTAAACTCATAAAGAAAACCTGCCTGCGGAGCTATACCCAAAAAATTAGCTGTAGAAGTAGAAGACAAAGCTGCATTAGTAGTAGCCAATGAGCCTGTTCTTACATACATATAATAGCCTCCATCTATGCCTACATAAGGTCTGAAGCCCTTAGCAGTAAAGAAATACTGAAGATTGGTGCTAAAACCAATAATAGAATTTGTAATGGCAGACAGATTTTTAGTTTTAAACTGATGATAACTAATACCAGCCCCTAACAAGAAATTACGACTTAGAAATCCACCTGAGTGAGCTTTAGCTCCTATACCCATTTCTACATCACTTTGTACAAATTTACTCATAGGCAAAGAAATACCGCCTTGTAAACCAATAATTTTTTGGGCATAACTGCTATGGGCAGTTGCAAGTAAGAAAGCTGCAAATAAAATAATGAATGTTTTTTTCGTTGAAGTCATAACAATAAAAAGAAAACAGTGAAAAATAGTTGATAACTACACCTTACCAATGCACCTTTGACGTGCTGGTGGAGTTGGCTGATTTCTATGGTTTTACCAAACAATTCTCTAGTTTATTTTCGAATTTTTGCCCATTTTTCACCACAGCAAAAATAGTGTGCAAAATCTTATTTTTAAGTGCAT
>JBIKRY010000154.1:0-10610 GCA_044348925.1 Bernardetiaceae bacterium | reverse complement strand
AGATTATTAAGATTTTGTATCATAGCTTTTAGTCTGTGATTTAATTACTTGATTTTCAGCACGTTAAAAGCACAGACTAAAGTCTATACTACAGACTTTAATAATCTCTATTAGTAGCTATTTTTTTATGCATGATGAAATATGAAATATTTAATACTATTTTTAGGGTTTACTTTACTTTTTTTAGGCACTTTAAGCGGGCAGGATAAAGTTTCTACTGCCAATATTAGTGCTATTCCTTATTATTCGGATAGTATTTTTATTGCAAAAATTCATTTAGATTGTAATCATAAGACTGTAGATAGAATTATTTTTAGAGAACTTTTGGTCAAAGAAAAACAGAAAGTATGTCGCAGAAATTTGGATAGCCTACTCGAAAGAGAATCTTCCAAATTGATGAACACCAAACTTTTTATTTTGGCAGAAGTCATTCCCTATCATCTCAAAGGAGATACTACAGAATTAATTGTGAGTGTAATAGAAAAATGGTATTTATATCCATTTCCAATTATAGATTTTGCAGACCGCAGTTACAACGAATGGGCATCGAAAGGTTATGATTTGGATAGATTAATTTATGGCGTAAGATTGGTACAAAATAATTTTAGAGGTCGTAACGAAACCCTAAAATTCTATATGCAACTTGGCTTTGTGCGAATTGGCGAATTTGAATATAAAATACCTTATATCAATAAAAATCAGACCATTGGACTCAATTTTAGGGTAGCTTATAGCAACAGCAAAAACTCATTTTATGTAAAAAATGGAGTTCGCCAAAATTACACCAGCGAAAAAGTCCTTGAAGAAAAATTTGTTGCCTCACTTGGTATTACCAAACGAAGCAAATTTTATAGTATTCATAAACTCAATCTTAACTATATTACAGGCAAAATTACAGATAGTTTGGCATTGCTCAACCCAATTTACTACCTTAATGCCCGTACAAAACAACAATATTTTCAATTACATTATACTTTTGAGAAAGAAAATAGGGATAATATTGCTTATCCTTTGCAAGGACAGTTTTTACAAATAGACCTTGCACAAAGTGGCTTGACAAGTTTAGATGATATTTATGTATTTCGAAGCCAAATCAATTACGCCAAATTTGTTCCCCTAAGCAAAAAATTATTTTATGCAGGCAGTTGGCGTGCTATGCTTACCTTTCCTGCCAAACAGCCACTTAGCGAAATGCGAGGCTATGGGTTTAATGGCAATTTTACGAGAGGTATGGAACTAAATCAAATACCAGGGCAACATTTTGCAGTTTGGAAAAATACTTTGAAATGGAAGATGTTTTCTACTATTTTTAATCTCAAAAAATTATTCAAAGTCGAACAATTTAATACATTTCCATTGGCAATTTATCCAAAAATATATGCAGACGCAGGTTATGTATATAGTAATTACGATTATGGGGCTAATTTGTTTAGCAATCAAACCTTGTGGGGTGCAGGTGCAGGAATAGATTTGGTTTTTTATAATAGCACCGTCCTCCGTTTAGAATATTCGCCAAATGCGTACAATGGAACAAGTTTTTTTATTAATATTCAAAATGATTTTTAATTTCAATAGGCAATCAATAACACAATTTACTACATATAACCAGCAATGAACATACACATTAGTACGCATGTAAAGCAAGATTACCAACAAGTTTGGCAAGGTTTTACCAAAGAATTATTTTTAGCATTAGCACCACCTTATACTCCTGTCGAAGTTTTACGTTTTGATGGTTGTAAAAAGGGAGATGAAGTGCATCTTGAAATACAGTTTTTTCTCTTTAAACAACAATGGCATAGCAAAATCATAGAACAAAAAGAAACAGAAAATGAGATTTATTTTATAGATGAAGGAATCAAATTGCCGTTTTTTTTGAGTAGTTGGCAACACAAACACAGAATTGTCAAACAAGACGAAGGAGCATTGATTATAGATGAAATTTCTTTTGAAAGTATGCAAGGTTTTGGCAGTTTTTCGGTATATCCTGCCTTATATTTGCAATTTGCCTCCCGACAAGCTATTTATCAAAAGTGGTTTGACCATGATTAAGTGGCTAAAAATGTATCCACTTAAGCTAAAGGGGTATTTATTTTGTCAATTTTCGTGTATGTATGTTGTGGATATACGAAAATTGACAAAGTAAAAATATTGTTTTCTTATTTCATTTCCAATAAATTCACAATCATTCCATTATATCCTTCTTTCATTAATAGCATTTCGTTATAAGTCATTGCAGAACGGCGTGTGCTAAAAGTTCCTAAAATGATACGATAAACAGTTTTGTTTTCTAAAGTATCTACGTGCAAAATAATATTTCTATGAAAATTGGCTTGTAATTCCTCTACTTTTGTCAAAACACTTTCATAACTTTCAAAAATACCAATTTGCACCCCATACCCTTCGGACTCTTGTTTTTCGTAGAAAAAACGGTATAAACCTTTGCCCGATGGAATAATAAAGCCACTCAATGGCGGGTCATCATACATAAATACCATATCATTAGGCAAGCCGTGTTTGAAACGGTTGCGTTTTAAGGCAGTGGTAAAATCTTCAGGAGTTACAAAACCATCTATTTTTTCAACTACTTTGCCTTCTGGAGTGAAAAAAACTAACATTGGATAGAAATAAATACCATAAAACTCTGCCAAATTTTTGCCTTCTGTAATTTTAGATTCGCCATCTACCGAATAACCCATGTAATTTTCGTTGATATATTTAACGGTTTCGGCATTTCTAAACGTAATTTCATTCATTTTTTTGCATGGCATACACCAATTTGCGTGAAAATAAATAAAATAAGGCTTGTTAGCAGCTTGAGCAGCAGTACGAAATTCTTTGTAAGTACCATCAAAAAATTGATAGGATTTAGAATTTTGGGCAATACTATTGTTGAGCAAGAAACAAAATAAAAGAAGCAGGATTGGTTTCATATCTGATAAAATCTTTTCCAAAAGTAGTAAAAAAATAGTAAAACAAAAAATAGCTTACTTAATTTTGCTAAGGAATAGATTTAGATGATTGCTATTGCTATGTTATTGGAAAGCAAATATTTTAATAATTTGGAATTTACCATTAAAAAATTTACAACGATTTCGCAAAAAAATTGTAGTTTTGCAGGTACTATCATTCTAAAATCAACTTGTTTTGAAAACAGAAAAAATATATTTTGCCTCTGATTTTCATCTTGGCTATCCAAACGGAGAAATTAGCAGACAACGAGAACTAAAAATCATACGCTGGTTGGATATGGCTGCCAAAGATGCAACACATATTTATTTGGTGGGAGATATTTTTGATTTTTGGTTTGAATACCACCACGTAATTCCAAAAGGATTTATCCGTTTTCAAGCAAAATTGATAGAGCTAAGGGACAAAAACATTCCAATTTCTATTTTTACAGGCAATCATGATTTGTGGATGATGGATTATTTTAGCAAAGAATTTGCAATTTCTGTCTATCACCAACCTATTTCGATTGAAATTGGGAATAAAAAATTTCATATTGGGCATGGAGACGGACTTGGTAATGGAGATTATCACTATAAATTTTTGAAAAAAATATTTACGAATCCACTTTGCCAATGGGCTTTTCGTACTTTGTTGCCTTCGGCTTTTGGAATGGGTTTTGGTTTTGCGTGGTCAGACTATCGTAAGAAGAAAAATGCCCACAAAGTAGAAGTTTTTTTAGGCGAAAAAGAATGGATATGGGATTACTGCAAAGAAAAACATCGCCAAATGCCTCATGATTTTTATATTTTTGGGCATCGACATTTGCCTTTAGATTTGGCAGTAGGAGAAAATGGTAGGTATATAAACTTGGGTGAATGGCTACAATATGATAGTTATGCCGTATTTGATGGAGAAAAATTAGAATTGCTATACTTTGAAAAATAAACTTGGCAATAGAATCTGTTAGCTGTTGCCAACAAAAAACAAGGGCAAAATACGCAAAATAGTGAATAATTTGTTAAATATTTGCTTTTGTAATTTTTATTGGTATAATTTGAGTTTAGTAATAAGTTCTATACAAATTTTGAAATATTATGATATTCTTAACACATTTAAAAAGCTAAAATCAAATGCAAGAGAACAAATTAACAAGAATAGGTGTATTCTATGATGGCAACTATTTCCTAAAAGTAAGCAATTATTATAATTACGAACACCCTCGCAAAGCAAGAATTAGTATAGAGGGTTTACATGAATTCGTCAGAGATAAAGTAGCAAAAGAAGAAGGCGTAGATTTTAAAATGTGTCAAGTAGTAGATGCACATTATTTTAGAGGCAGATTAAGTGCCTATGATGCTAAAGAACTCAATAAACTATATAACGACCGTATTTTTGATGATATTTTGATGAACGAAGGCGTAATTACCCATTATCTACCTTTACGTTCTCGTAGTGGAAAAAAAGAAGAAAAAGGAATAGATGTATGGTTAGCATTGGAAGCATACGAGTTATCAATGTATAAAAAGTTTAGTGTAGTGGTTTTAATAGCTTGTGATGGAGATTATGTGCCATTGATTAGAAAACTAAATACTTTGGGTACACGAGTAATGGTGCTAAATTGGGATTTCAAATATATTGACGAAAAAGGCGAAATACGTGAAACTCGTACTTCCCAAGAACTCCTCGAAGAAGTTACCTATCCTGTTGCTATGCACGAACTCATAGACAGTCGTGTACTCAAAAATGACCCTTTACTCAATAATCTATTTGTTACCCCAGAAGCTTTTCAACAAACTTTCCGCAATGCCAAAAATCCTGTTTCTATAGACAATGGCGTATTCCAAAGTTCTGTTATTAATCTTAAAAATGGCTACGGTTTCATTGTTGCACCACCTAATAATCTATATTTCAGTTATGAAGATATGGTAAACAGTGATTTTAATGATTTGAAAGATGGAGATATTGTAGAATATACACTTGGTAAAAACATGCGTGGAGATTGTGCAAAAAATGTACATAAAATAGCTAATGCAGCAGTAAACAACACACAAGCAAGCACAAGTAATATTAGTTAGCATACAGGCACAGATTTTGACTAAACATAGCCAACAGTTCTAAAAACTGTTGGCTATTTTGTTGGGTTCTAAAATATATTTTGTAAATTACTTTTGGAGAAAGTCTAATATATTTAAGCCTACAACTATCTATAATTATGCTAGTTTTTGTATGATTTATTTGCAATATTTCGCTACACTTAGCTACTTCTTCCCCGCTTAATTTACCCAACTCTACATAAGCACACCTATTCGTTTTATGAGTCCTAACAAAATTTAAACAAAGATAAAATAGCATTTCAAAGTTGAATCCGCGTTTCTCAAATTTCGCATTATGTTTCATGTGATAAATAATTTGTTAATTTATTTTAAAATTTGTTAAACTTGAATTTTAAACGTATATTCACTACAGTAACTTTATTAGTTGTTCCACTTTTTTCAATTTACAAATTTTAAACCTCATATAATATTGATAATCAAATAGTTAAGTAATAATGGAGAATAAAAGTATATCTGCCTTTAAGCAAAACTGCCTAAATGAATATGTGTATTAGCAGATACTTGTGCAAATTAAAAATATCTTTATTAGGTATGAATAAATTGCCAAATCTATAGTACATTATATAAGTTCAAAATAATAAAATAAGATTTCGTAACTAATTTTTTTTTTACAACGTATTTAATATTAGGTTTTATGACAAAAAATTTTACATTTATGATAAGAAATCTCTTTTGTATTGTGTTATTTTGCTTGCAAACTATCACAATTCTTGCCCAAACAGGGCCTGGTGGGGTGGGTAATCCCACAGGTGCTGGTGGGCAACCCCGCAATAGTTTATGGTTGCGAGCAGATATAGGGGTACTACCAGGCACCAATGGCTTAGGTGTAACTACTTGGAATGACCAATCAGGAAATGGTAATAATTTTACGCAGGGAACTGCGGGAAACAGACCTGTGTTTGCTACAACCGTTGTTAATGGCAGACCTTTGTTGCGTTTCACAAATACAAGTAATCATTTTCTTAGTGCTGCTGGTACAGGGCTTAACAGTACGTCTGCAGTTCCTTTTACTTTTTTTGCCGTTACCAACAGTAATGCCACTCAAACAGACCCTATGGGATTGTTTGATTCAGCACCTGGTAGTGCCAATACATTTAGATTTTATAATGATGGTAGTGGTGGTGGTAATACCCCTGCTGCTGGTGTAAACAATTCGGTAGAATTGTGGAGTAACCAGCCTGCACTTGGTGGCTACACTCTCAATGCCTCTTCTCCAAGTATTGTAACAACTTTGGCAGATTTTAATGGGGCAAATAGAAGATTAGCAGCTTTCAAAGATGGCACACAAATCAGAATAGGTACAGGCAATAATGCAGGGGTTATTTTTTCTGCCCCTCAATTTGGAAGAATTAATAGTGGAAATTATTTTAGTGGTGATATTGCAGAAGCAATTATTTTTGATGGAGTGGCACTCAACACTGCACAAAGATTGGTTGTAGAAAATCACTTGGGAGCTAAATATGGTAGAGATTTGGGTGCTAATGACTATTACACAAGTACAAATACTAATGGAGCAACAGGATTTAACTATGATGTAATTGGTATTTTAGGATTAAATACAGGCGAAAAACAAAGTGTCAGCACAAGTGCCAACTTTATAACTTTGACAGAAGTTTCAAATTCTTTAACCACTGCGGGTGCACCTCTAAGCACTTTTATTGGGCACAATAATGCTACCATAGCACCAAGCACCGCAAATATGGCTGATATTGCCCCTCTAACACATAATTTAGGACGTGATTATTGGTTAGAGTCTAATGGGACACATACTTACACCATTACATTTGATTTTGCAGCAGCAGGTTTCACATGTCTGCCTTCTCCTAATCCAAGTGACTATACGTATATAGCTCGTTTAAATACAAGCTCAAACTATTTTAATGTTACTCCGCTTATCGGCACTCCAGTCTTAAATGGTACAAAAGTAAGTTTTACTCACACCACAACAGGAGGAGTGGCTTATATCAATATAGGCTATCGTGCATCTACCTCTACAGCTCCAATAGTTTATTCTTTTAACGGAAATTGTACAGGTGGTGGTTGTAGTTGGGAAAATAATGCAAATTGGACAGCAGACCCTACAGGTGCTACTTACATTGCAGCTACTACCTGCACCAATGTAGCAAGAGTTATTCTTAATGGACACACTGTAAATGTAACTGCCAATGGTGCTACTTCTAATTCAGTTACTATCAATGCAGGTGGAAGACTTAATTTGGGAACTACTACAGGACACAACTTTACTACTTTAGCAGGTGAGGGTACTTTGAGTTTGGCATCTATTACTTTTCCTACAGTTACCACTAATACACATATTACCACAGCAGGAAGCACCATAGAATTTACAGGAACAACAAATTACAATATACCAATACCCCCCAATGGAGCTACAACTTATCGTAACCTAACCATTACAGGTGGTGGAAATTCTATCAAAACCATTACAGGCAATCGAAACGTAGCAGAAAAACTTGCAATAGAGGCTCTAACAACTTTAGAAGTCGGTGCTAACAATTTGACTGTATCAGGTCTAACAGCAATAGAAGGTACTTTAGCCGATGGCAATGTAGCTGGTACAAGTTCTTTGCAAAATGTATTCATGAATGGTGGAACAATAAACGGAGGGGCAGTTGGCATTTTTAATATAGCAGGTGCACTTAGTTTTGTAGGTGCAACAAACACGATAGGACAAGCTACAATCAACGTAACTGGAGCTACTTCACTACCAGCAGGAGTTACTACCAATTTTACTTCTACAAGTGGCAATAAGACCTTTACAGGGGCAGTTACCATTAATGGAAATTGGAACAACTCGGCAAATGAGGAGTTTTTCTTTGGTAATGACTTTACACTCAACAATAGTGCTTCTTTTGTAGCAGGTACAGCTTGTAATTATACTTTTCAAGGAGTAGGAAACATAAATGGTACGATGACTACGTATATATTGCCTATTATGCGTGTTTGGGGAACTTATACCAATAATATTCCACAATTATTTGTAACAGGAAATATAGCAATAGGGCGAGGAGCAAAACTTACCAATGCAACAGGAATACTACCACCTTATTTTATAGGTTTTAATAATACTCGTAAGATATGTTATGGAATGAATGTTACAGCTACCAGCAACCACGCAGGTAACTATGTACAAAGCATTGTAGATGCAAATGGTGATAGAATAGAAGGTTTCCGCAATGGTGCAGGTAATTTTTATAGTGTAAGAACTACCGACTTACAAACAAATACAACACCTGCAAATGCTCAAGCAATTATGTTGCAATTTGGATTGGATAGTTGGGGAGCTACAGGATTAGCTAATAATGTAGCTACTATTGCAGTGGGAAGTAGTTTTGCAGATGATAACACAGTACCTCTTGACGCTAATACAACCGCAAGGCTAAGCATTGACTTCACTACTGCCGATAATCTTACGATGAATGCAGGAACAGCTAATAGTGGGTCTGTAAATTCTGGGCGTTATGTTTGGGTAATAAACCCTACAGGTGCAGCTATTACTTATAGAAGACCAGGTAGCAATGTAGCAGAAACGGTGGCTGCTGGTACAATGGACGTGTGGGCTGGAAATACAAACTTTGCCAATGATATAGCTATTACAAATACAGGGGTTACACCTACTGATTTCAAAATCGTAGTAAATGGTGGTACAGGAGGTTTGAATTTATTTGACCTAAAAATTAATCCAATGACTACCCCGATTATTGGTGCTATTTCTACCATTTATTGTACCTCTTTAACTGCGGCTTCAGCCCCGTTCAATGTGCCATTTTCTCTACCTGCTTCAGCAAGTACAGATACACATTTTAATAGCAACAATATAGTATTAGTACAGTTGTCAGATGCTTCTGGAAGTTTTGCAAATCCTGCAACTATTGGCTCTTTGGTAACTACAGCCACCAGTGGCTCTGTTACTTGTGCAATACCTGCTAATAGACAAGGTGCTGGTTTTCGTATGCGAATTATGACTCAAGAATTTACATCAGGAAGACCAGACCCAGGGTTTGTTGGAGCTGATAATGGAACAAATATAACAGTAAATGGTTATCGTACTTCCCCTACCCTACCGCAGACAGTTGCTGTAGGGGCAAGTGGTACTACCTTATCTATCACAAGTTTTAGTGGAGGCACACCAAACCCTGTTCCAACTTCCTATCAATGGGCATATAGAACGGCTGGTTCCACCGTAGTGAATAATATAGTAGGAGCTACCTCTGCCACTTATACCCCTGCACCGCCACTAACAAGTGTAAGTAATACCTATTCTGTATTTTGTATCCTAACTTCTGCTTGTGGCTCGTCATTTTCTGATGCCGTACAGATTTCAGTAAACTGTAGTGTTACAACCAACTTAGCAATAAATGGTGATTTTAGCACCTTGCCACCTGTAGCTTATTCTGGCACTCCGCCAGCAGGACACATTGTACCTGCAAATAATTGGGGCTTTGCAACACAATATGGCAACCCAACAACTGCTGTGGAAGCAGCTGCTACTGTAGATTGTACAGGCGGTGGTGGTTCAGCACGTCCTTGTTCTATGTATCCAGAAACTACCTACGCAGTCGGTTTTAATCCAGCAGATTATCATACCAATTTCTGTAATTCAGCTTTTCCAACCACTAATGTAAATTCTGCGATTGGGTCTGCTACAATTACCCGCACAGGTACAATAGAGGTGCAAACAGGTAGTTTAAATATAGTAAGAGGCACAGGAACTAACTTTCAAGCAGATTTAGTAGGTAGTGTAATTTATATAGGAGCAGTTCCCCGTCAGAGGAGTTTGATTACAAGTGTAGATGTAGCTGCCCAAACCTTGACTGTTTCACCAGCTTTTACAGTAGCTTTTGCAGCAGGTTCTGCCTACAGCTTTATGCATGGTTCAAAAGTAATAGGAGGTTCTGGCGGTTATTGTTTAGTAGGTAATGGTGCAACAAATGGTTCTATCAATATTTGGCAACAAAACATTAATGTAAACCCTAATAGAAATTATGTATTAACTTTTAATGCTATAAACCTGAATGGTGGTTCATTAGCTTTTGCTACCTTATTTAATTGTTACCAAATTGGTGCAAATATAGACAATCCAGGGGTAGAGGCTTGTAAATGGGCTAAATATTCTGTACAGTGGAATAGTGGAAGTAAGACCAGTGTAAGTATTGCTATCCGTAATGTGGGGGTTTTTGCAGGTGGTAATGACATTACTGTTGATGATATTGTGTTTTATGAATGTACAGACCCTGTTTCTTATCCACCAGGGGAAGTATTCATTTGGAAAGGTATTACCAATGATTGGTTTAATGGCGACAATTGGGGAACTTGTGGTCCTCCAACCTGTTCTGATGATATAACTATACCTGTTGTACCTGTTGGTAGGGTTTATCCTGTTATCAATGGAAATGGAGCAGCAGCAAGAGATATACAAATCGACGCAAGTGCTTCTTTGACCATCAATGCTAACTTTAATTTAGATGTATGTGGAAACTTTAATAATCAAGGAACTACAGTATTAGACCCTACTTCTACAGTAAC
>JBIKRY010000153.1:0-10621 GCA_044348925.1 Bernardetiaceae bacterium | reverse complement strand
GCATATTACACAAGAAAAAATTATTAAAAAAGCTAACTTATTACTCAAAACTTTGCGAGATGATTTTGGGATTCGCAAACCTAAAGTTGCTGTTTTGGGACTCAATCCGCATGCAGGCGAAGAAGGTCTGTTAGGAGGGGAAGAAAATAATATTATATTGCCTGCTATTCAATCTTTGAAAGAAAAAGGGCATTTGGTACATGGAGCTTATCCTACAGACGGTTTTTTTGGTTCGGGGCAGTATAAAAAATATGATGGAGTTTTGGCAATGTATCACGACCAAGCATTAACTCCATTCAAAATGTTGGCTTTCGAAGAAGGGGTAAATTTTACCGCAGGTTTGTCTATAGTGCGTACTTCGCCCGACCACGGCACCGCCTACGATATTGCAGGAAAAGGCATTGCAGACGAAAATTCATTCAGGGCTGCTTTGTTCTTGGCTTGTGATACCGTAAAACATAGATATTTGAGCAGAATGGAAAAAGACAGTCGAGAAAGAGAAAAGAATATTCGCGAAAAAGAAAAAATAAATATTAAGACAGAAAGATAAGCAGGAAAATAGTAGAAGTAATACGGCAAAATAAATCTGTATTTTGTCGAATTACTTACCATTTCAACATTTTTTTATTACCAAATTTTTACTACTTTTAGCTATGCCACAAATAACCGAAAGACAAGTACATATTATGATTGGTTGTGCCGATGCACGTGATTTAAACCAAGTACAAATAGATAGTATGTCGGAAACAGTCCAAGAGTTTCGCAAAAAAGGTATTGCCATTGATTTGCAAATATTGCGGGTGGCAGGTTCTTTTGTTTCGCCTGATATTATTATGGACATCAAAAGAATTGTAGATAATACACAAAGAACTTTGCACGATTTTGAGCAAAAAGTATCGTATTATGTGCATATTCAAACACATGGACACTTGACAGACGACTCCGAAAAAAACTATGTCAGCCATATTTATAATATGAAAGTCGTGGCAGGTTCGCCATTAAATTGTGGTATGCTCAATGCTTCGAGTGTTGGAGTAGAAATAGAAAAATTTATTTTGGAATCAGCACCCGAAATTATTATCAAAGGTGTGCCTATTGTAATTGATACTGAAATAGAATTGCGTTTATTACTCTCCGAAATTTATGCTTATGATGGCTATTTGGGAGGAGATTGGATACGTGGCATTGATTATTTGCGAACACACCCACGCACACAACGCACTATTTTGGAAAGGGCAATTGCGGCAGATGTTGACCTCAAAATGTTAGATATTCATATTACCGCAGGTTTGCAAGATTATTCTATCCATGCACTTATTCGTTTGGACGAAGGAGACCCCAAAGTAAATTTTTGGGATACTATGCAATTATTAATTCGTGAAAAAATAAAGAATGACGTTATCAAAAGTAGTATTGCAGCACAAGCAGATAAGCAAGAACCATTAGCAGGCTTACTTTGTATGCCAGACCCTAAAGTGTCAAGTCGAACTTTTGCCTCACAATATTATCGCAAAACTCAAGGTTGTGGACAAGAAACAGACTATTTGCCAAATACTGTATTTAATATGACGGGAATGTCGTTTGATATGCCATTGACTCCTTTTGGACCCTATGTCATTGCAGGATTTTTCTATGCCGTAAAATACTTACATCTAAAAGACCAAATGGTAATGGGCTATGACGCAGCACAAACTAATAGAATAATGCAAAAAATAGCAAGAGACCCTATTATGAATCTAATTGTCAAAAAATTTAATGTCAATTTGATACCAATTAATCAAGTAGATTTTTTGCAAAATACAGAGTTTTTGGCAGACGAAAGAATCAAAAGTCTTACTACCGCAGGTGAGTGGGATATGGAAATAAGGTAATGTAACGTGAATTACGGATAAATTTTAACATTTTATACGTTTTTGTATCATTTGTAAAATATTGATAAGCAATATTTTATCCGTAGTTCACCTTATTTTCATTGCTCGAAAAGTAATTAAAACTCTACATACCAATTCCAAGTTCTATCGTCTTCGGCTATTTTTTCAAAGGCAACCATCGAGGCATCTAATTGCACTTTTCTATCAGAATCTAAAAAAGTAGCATTAAAAATTTGTTTTCTATAGGGTAGCAAATAAGTAAATAAAGAAGCTATTTCAGTTATTGTATAATATAATTTTCGTTTCCAAGAATGTTGCATGGGAGCTTTGCCAATAAATTTGTAGGCAGGATAATTGGCAAAATAACGCATAGCTTTATTGACAGGGCGAATAGTAACCACATCATCTACCACCAAAATTCCACCAACTTTTAACATACGATTTGCATAAAACAAATCTACTAACGTATGGTCTAAAGTATGCCAACCATCAATAAAAATAAAATCATATTGTTTGTTTTGTGCTAATAATTCGGGCATTGCCAACTCCGAAACTTTTTCTATGAGGTCAAAAAAACGTAGATTTGCCTTTTCCAAATTGCTAATTCCCACACTATTCCATTGTGTTTTTTGAAAAGGGTCAATGATGGTATGTTGTGGACGGTTGCCATTTTTTTGCAAGGCATCACAAATATATAGGCTCGAAAGTCCATAAGCACAACCTATTTCTATACTTTTTTGTGGTTTGTATTGCAAAATAAGTTGTTGCAAAAACTCACCTTCTTGATGGTCTATTGAGCTATGTAGTGGAAATGTTTCGCCTTGAAGATTAGAAACCACCTTGTTACTAAAAATTTCTTGTAAAAGTTGCGTTGCTTGCATAGGAATAAGCTATATTTTTTGCAAAGATATACTTATTCTACTTTTTCTTATCGTAAGTAAACATAAAAATAAGTAAATTTTGCTTATTACAATCCATCTTTACGATAGACTCCAATTTGGCAATATCATCTCGATACTTGTTCCTTTGCCAAACACAGATTGTAACGTAATACTTCCGCCTAATTTGTTTGCTACAGATTTTGCAATATATAAACCCAAACCAGACCCTGTGGCTTTGTCAGTAGCACGAACAAACATATCAAAAATCCGTTCTTGTTCTGTATTTGGAATTCCCTCGCCATTATCTGTAATCAAAATCACTGCTTTTTTGCTATCTAATTGCACGATAATATCAATACTTGGAAAATGCTCTTCAGGAATTCGTTGGTATTTGATAGCATTAGAAATGATATTATTTAGCAATACTCTAATTCTTTTACTATCCGAATAAAAAATACTATTTCCAACAATATTTTTAGTTATCGATATTTGCGAAAAATTAGCCATATATTGTAATTGTGTCAAAGAATCGTTGATTTCTTGTAACCAATCTATAGGTTCGTGGATAATTTCTGTACGTTTATTGCGAGATAATGCCAATAAATCTACCACCAAATTATCTAATTTGCGTACACTTTGTGCTATCATATCCAAATAAGTGCCTAACATAGCAGGCTGATGCTCCATTTTTGCCACTTGCACCAAACCCAAAATGGAACTTAACGGTGCTTTTAAATCGTGAGAGGCGTGATAAGTAAAAGTATCCAATTCAAAATTTGCTTGTTGTAATTCGGCTAAATTTTGCTCATTTTCGGCTATAGTTTTGCTTAGAGTTTTGGTACGGTCTTGTATCAAATATTCGAGATTTTTGTTAATCAGTTCTACTTTATTTTTTTGTTCTTGTAATTCTTTAGTCCGTAAAACTACCTGTTTTTCTAATTCTTTGCGAATTGTACGTTGCTGATAATAACGAATTTGAAAATATGTATATAAAATAGTTAGCAATATACAAGTTATCAATACCCAAAACCATAGTTTTTGCCAAAAAGGTGCATGAATAGCAATAGATAAAGTAGCAGGGTTATCACTCCAAACTCCGTCATTATTTGCAGCTTTTACCTTAAAAACATAATTTCCTGATGGTATATTTGTATAGTTGGCAAAATTGCGATTTCCACTTTCTATCCAATCTTTATCAAAACCCTCCAACATATAAGCAAATTTGTTTTCATTAGCTTGTATAAAATGTAAGGCAGCAAAACGTATGAAAATAGCATTGTCTGCATGTTGCAATTCTACGTGCTTTTTTATAATAATTTGCGAATCTAACACGATATTTTTATCATTAAAATAACGAAAAGCTGTAATCATCACTTTTGGTGGATAAGGGTTATCTTTCATAGCCTCCAATCGGAAACGGCTAAATCCATTATTACTACCAAAATAAACCTCCTCGCCTGTTGTTTTTAGTGCTGCCCCTGCATTAAAATCATAATCTTGCAAGCCTGTTTTGATGCTAAAATTTTTACAAATTCCCGAAAACTTATCTAAACGAGTAATGCCAACTGCCGTACTAATCCACCAATATTGTTGATGTGCCACCAAACCCATTACCTGATTGTCTATCAAACCATCTTTTTGGGTGTAGTTTTTTTCTATTTCCAGAGTTTTGGTATTCAATAGATGCAGTCCTTCGGCAGTGCCAACCAATAAGTTTGTAGGAGTTACCAACATTCCACAAAAAATAGCCGTACTTGGAATAGCATTAATGAGCAAAAAATCTTGATTGGTTGCTGTAGTGTAATTTCTATCCGTATTTATTTGGCTTGCCAACCGAAAAAGTTCTTGTATTTTTTTGCCTTGAATACTTACCCGATATAAACCCGATTTATAAACTGCCACCCACAAATACTGTTTGTCGGCAATCATATATTGTATTTTCATATCCAAAGGTTTGTTGGCAAAATGCTTGATAAATTGGAAAGTAGCTTCTTTATTTTTCCTTTTTTCTGCTGTCCAGCACAATAATTCCCCGTTTTTTGTACCAATCCACAAATTATTATCGGCATCTTCTACAATACTTGTAATTTTTGGAATTGTAATAGTTGGGAATTTTTCGTGTAAATAATGTTCAAATTCTCGTTTTGCTGTATCAAAACGACTCAAACCTTTGTCTGTTCCTATCCAAATATCTCCTTGACGGTCTTGATACAGGCTCAAAATATTGCTTGTCAGCAATCCTTCCTGCGTGTTGAGTTGTTGAAAATAGGGATAAAATGTATTTGCCAAAGAATCATACCGATTCAATCCATTAGCAGTTCCAATCCAAACCTGTCCTTTTTTATCTTGTAAAAAACAGTTTACCGTATCACTCGTAATGCTATTGCTTTGCATACGTTGATACTTAAAATGTGTAAAGGAATGAAAATAAGGACTTGTAAAATGCAAACCATTGTATGTACCTACCCACAAAGTTTTTTGTTTATCTATATATAGGCAATTAATGTAATTACTTCGTATAATTTCGCTATCTTTATCAAACAATAAAAGTTGGTTTTTTACCCTATCCAACCGCATTAGCCCTTTATTACTACCTATCCACATAATATCATTGGCATCTATTGCTAAGGTATTAATAGGAGTTTGTATCCAATAAGATTGTTGGGTTTTGGAACTCACGTCTGTCAAGTCAATACTGTGTAAACCTGATGTGCAACCAGCCCAGAGTTTTCCATTTCTATCTTCTGTAATAGCTTGCACAATAATATTAGGAATTGCAATAATAAACAGTTTTTTGTCGCTGTTCAATTTTGCTAAACCTTGTGTAGTGCCTGCCCAAATATTGCCTTTTGTATCTTCATAAATAGCCCTTACCGCAATTTCCCGATTATACACTAATTTGTAATTACTAAATTTTTTGTACTCTTTTCCTAAGCAATACAAACCCGAATTAGCACCAATCCAAAGGTTATTTTTCCTATCTTCATAAATCGTAAATACTTGAAAATCAGTATCTTCTGGGTTTGGAAAATAATGTTCAAACTCGTCTGTAGTACGATTATATCTACTCAAGCCTTTTTGCGTACCTATCCATAATTCACCTGCTTGCGTTTCATAAATACTTTGTATATTATCGCCAAGTAAAGAATTGCTATTACTTGTTTTATGGGTATAAATTTTAGTTTGTGAACCATCATACCGATTCAAGCCGCGTTTTGTGCCTATCCAAAGAAACCCTTGCTTATCTTGACAAACGGCAGTAATAATATTTTGAGAAAGTCCGTCTTCTATTCCCAAAACTTTAAAAGTAATTTTGTTATGTTGTGCAGAAATGTAGAAAGGTACTAAGAATAATAGAAAAAGTCTAAGTATTTGCATAAAAGTATAGTCATTTTTTGGGAGATAGTTGCAATTTTGCAGCCAAAAATAGGATTAGACGACTATTTTTTATATAATTCTACATACCTTGCTTGTTTGTAGGAAGTTATTTTGCGTCTTATTTTGTATGTAATACTACACAAATAAGCTAAAATTTTATCTTTAAAACATAGCATTTATTTTCTACCAAAAATATAGACAAACAATAATTTGGAAAACTGTCTTAATTTTTAATTTTTTTTCTACTTTTGCAAACTTTTAACTTTTATTATTCTACTTGTGAAAAATTTTGATATTATCATTGATTCTAATAAAACAGAAGCCCATTATTGGAAAGATATTTGGGCATATCGAGATTTGTTTTATATCTTAGCATGGCGAGATATAAAAGTACGGTATAAACAAACAGTTTTAGGAGTTTTATGGAGCATTATCCGTCCTTTGCTTACCATGATTATTTTTACCTTTGTTTTTAGTAGAATTGCAAAACTTCCTAGCGAAGGCGATGCCCCTTATCCTATTTTGGTGTATGTAGCTATGCTTCCTTGGCAGTTTTTTGCTAATGCACTTTCTGAAACCAGCAATAGCCTCATAGCCAATTCCAATCTTATTTCTAAAGTCTATTTTCCCAGAATTATTATTCCTACCAGCACTTTAGTTACAAGTTTGGTAGATTTTTTTATTTCTTTTGTCCTACTTTTTGGTATGATGGTTTATTTCCAATACCTACCAAGTTGGCATATTATTTTCCTACCATTTTTTCTTTTGCTCTGTTGCATTACAGCTTTAAGTTTTGGTATTTATTTGGCAGCCATTAATGTAAAATATAGAGATTTTAGGTATATCATTCCCTTTATTACACAATTTGGTTTATATATTTCGCCTGTTGGCTTTAGCAGCAGCATTGTTCCTGAAACTTGGCGTTTGCTCTATGCACTCAATCCAATGGTAGGAATTATAGATGGTTTTCGTTGGTGTGTAATTGGAAATATCGACTTTCCTACAATTCCTGTGGCTATGTCTTTCTTTATTTCTATGTTCATCTTGTTTATAGGAATAAAATATTTTAGAAAAGTAGAGAAATCTTTTGCAGACGTAATTTAATTTAGTACATTGCTACAATCAATACCTAAATAAGCATAAAACTACTATATGATATTTCGTTTTCTTTTTCTTTTATGCCTACTTCCAGTAAGTAGTTTTGGACAAATCCGTTGGGAGAATAAAAATTACAAAACTATTAGTGTTGCTAATTTTCGGGAAAATCCAATTTTTTCACAAAAATTGGATAAAAACTTAGATTATGCTCTGCTCAATGCAACACTATTTTATTTGGTTAATGAACATAGACTAAAAAACCGTAAAACAGCATTGGTTTATCATCCAAGTTTAGAAATAACGGCGTGGAATCATGCCCGCCAAATGGGACAATTTGGCTTTTTTAGTACCGAAAACCCCAAAGATGCCAAACGTAGGAAATTAGAAAATCGTGGAAATTTGGCGGGCATCAGCAACCCAACCTTAAGCGAAAATTTGGCGTATGTGGTCAATGTCCAAGAAATGACCTATTTGGCTATTTGTGAAAAAATATTATTGCAATGGAAATCTAAAAAAGAAAATTTGGTTGTATTACTTTCAGACGACTGCATACAAGCAGGTTGTGGCGTATTTTTTTTCCAAAACCGTTGGTATGCAGTGCAAGTTTTTCAATCTTTTGAAGAAATAAATACCAAAGAGGCACAAGATAAATTGCCCGATTAAGCACATATTTTACAAGCTACTATACTTATGCCAAAATTCATAGAAAGTTTTTGAGGTATTACTATAATAGCCACAAAAAAACACTAAATTTGCAACTCAAACAAACCACATCATTGCAATGAGTTTACGAGTAAAAACAAAAATTTCTGCGGGTTTAGTATTTTTGTTCATGCTTATTATAGCCCTAAGTATTGTTGGCGGCTATTCTCTAAAAAAATTAGAAAATGACGTAGCCTATATGCTAAAAAATAATTATGAGGGTATAGAATATTCTCAAAATATGATGCAAGCATTAGACAAATTAGACTACCTGCTCGAAGATACCGTAAGGACTTCGGTCAATGCCTACAAAGAACAAATCCATATTGTAGAACTCAACTTGACCAAACAAGAAAAACGAGAAATTACAGACAAAGAAAAAATCCTAACCAGAGAAGTTCGCAAAATCTTTGAAGACTATAGATATATTATTCTTGGATTTCCTGTCAAAAGATTAGATGCACACCGCGTAGAACACAGAATCAAGGAAAAGTTATATTTGCTCAAAGATATGCAAATGAATGACCTGCGAACAAATAATGACATAGCACAAAGTGAAGCAAAACAAGGGTTTAATTATATAACTTTATTAGGTACTCTTTGCATTATGTTTACGATTGTGTTTATCTTTACTTTCCCAGAATATATTGCAAGCCCAATAAAAGACCTCACAGAAAGCATCAAAAAAATTGCCGAAAAAAATTATGAAGAAAGATTACGAGAACATTCTAATGATGAATTTGGAGATTTGGCACATGCTTTTAATTCGATGGCAGAAAAATTAGACGAATACGAACATAGCAGTTTGGCAAAATTAACTTTCGAAAAAAATAGAATTGCAGCCATTATCAATAACATGAGTGATGCCATTATTGGTTTTGATGAAGATGATGTAATTTTATTTGCCAACAAAGAAGCAGAGGAGTTATTAGGTGTAGATGATAAAGTAATTATTGGTAAAAATGCTGCCGATGTAGCACGTTTTAACGAAATTTTTAGAAAATTATTACTAAACCGAAATAACGAAGATTTTACTATCAAATTATTTGCAGACGGCAAAGAAAGTTACTTTGCCCAAGAGGTTATCGATATTAATATAGAGCAAGAAGATGCAGCACCTATGCCATTAGGTTATGTAATTATTCTGAATAATATTACAGAATTTGAAGAACATGACCGCAAAACATTAGAATTTGTACGGTCTGTTACCAAAAAATTGCAGAAACCAATTAATGCAATTCAACAACAAACCAAAATATTAGCTGTAGAAGGAAGTGGAGAACTTAGCAAAAGAGAACTCGAAGCATTAGAAAGAATTAGTGACGAAAACGAAAGATTACAAAAAATCAAATTAGAATTGCAAAGCCTGCAAGTAAAAGCCGAAGATGATGACGACAATACAACTTTAGTCTATCAACTTACGCACCCAAAAGAAATTTTGCAGTATGCTTGTGATATAATGGAATTACAAGCCGAACAAAAAGAAATAGATATCGAACAACATTATATTTTTGATATGCCAAAAATCAATGCAGATTTGGAAAAAACAGCTTGGGTATTGTTGATGTTTATTTCTAATGCTTTGCGATATTCCCCAACAAAAAACAAAATAATTGTAAAAACAGAAGAAAAAGATAATGAAATTATTTTTTCTGTGCAAGATTTTGGACGAGGAATGAATGACGACCAAAAGAAAAATGTATTTAGCAAATATTTACCAAGCCCACAACAAAGTAAATTACAATCCAAAACAGGTTTGGCAATGGCTATTGCAAAAGAATTTATCATTCAACAAGACGGCAAAATTTGGGTAGATAGTGAGGAAGGCAAAGGAACAAGTTTTTATTTCTCTTTACCCTGTGTTTAGAAATAAATTTTATTGCTATTATCTCCTTCAAGTATTTTAAAACATTTTTATTCTCATCTTTACACAACGAGTTATATGTATGCCTATATTCATGGAAAATTAGTTCACAAAGAACAAGCCTTAGTAGTTTTGGAGGCTGGAAATATTGCTTATGAAATAAGAGTTTCTTTGCCTACGTCTGCGGCTTTAGCTTTAGAACAGACTTGTCGCCTTTATACCTATTTGCTTGTGAAGGAAGATGGGCATACTTTGTATGGTTTTTTGGAATATGACCATAAAAAACTATTTTTACAGTTATTAAGTGTATCAGGAGTTGGGGCAAATACTGCGATGCTTATTTTGTCTTCTTTGTCTGTTGCCGAAATTAAAGATGCCATTGCCAAAGAAAATGTAAGAGTTTTGCAAAGTGTCAAAGGAATAGGCACAAAGACTGCCCAACAAATTATTTTAGATTTGAAAGATAAAATTCGCAAAGAAGATTTATCCGAAATAGCAACTAACAATACTACCAAAAGTGGTGGTTTTTATCAAAATGCTTCCGCTAAAGTAGAGGCTTTGACTGCTTTAATTACTTTAGGCATTGCAAAAGCAAGTGCTGAAAAAAGCATAGAATCTATTTTGAAAAAATACGGAGAAGACTTGAAAGTAGAAGAAATTATACGCCATGCCTTGCGAAATAACTGATAACTTTAGCTAAAATAACCAGCAATTCCCACTTTGGCAATTCAATGGTCAATTTTTGATATTTCTATGATTTAAAGCAAGTTAATATTTTATGTCCAAAAGTTTTATCCCTAAAAAAGCCCTTATTTTATAGCAGAACT
>JBIKRY010000457.1:0-2866 GCA_044348925.1 Bernardetiaceae bacterium | reverse complement strand
GATTTTTTACTGTGCAGCATTAAATAATATGGTCGAGGATAAGCATCATCAATGCAGATGTCCAGCGGGCAAATTTTGACCGAGAGAGGACACTGATGCCATGAAACCAAGGGACCGAAACCAGCCGTTAATAGATCATCAAAAATGGCATTGGAGGCGATTTTGGTGATTGCCGCAGATGCAGCGGAAGAGGCCACTGACTGATAGCAAACGGACTGACTTAAAGTGGTCAAAAAATCCGTCTTTAAACGTTTGCAAAAATTGCCGTTCAAAGTGCGCTACAGAATTCAATAAGCTATCAACGATAGGTCAGGCGTCATGCTCGTATGCGAGAGGCAAGTACTGTGATGATTAGGCTTACAGAGGCTAGCAAGATGGCAACTCCTGATGCGACTAACGCTATGGTGTCTTCGGCACCATAGCGCGACAGCGTTAGCGCAGAGGCACGTACGATATACAGAACCGGAAGTAAGGTGAAGACACCCGCGACCAGGTACATTACCACCGTGGATAACATAGCGCCAACTACTCCACCTTCATTCTTCAAATAGAAGAGTCCGAGGATGTAATCTGGAGGAATGCGTAGTTCATGTAACCCAGAGTGACCGAGTACACGATAACGTGAGATGGAGAGGTAGTCATAAACCTCGCGTTGGCATCTGCGTAAATACCCTATCCCAGCGGCAGCAGCTAGAAGAGCGGCGGGTACGATGAGAAATACCTTTTGTACCAGCAAGCTTCCTGCTAAGGGTAGGCCTTCAAAAGAGGCTATCGTTACGCCCTCGTAAACCACAAGGTGGTAAGCGAAAACAGCCGCTACTGCAAGCAGGTTAAAGCTGATGAACTGCTTACTGCTTGCAGCAAGGCTATCCCTCAAATCAGCTATAAATTTATCGAGTTGACTGTCGTCAGGTTCTGATTCTAGGACTACTTGAATCTTCTGCAAGATGTTCATTTGTGGCTGGAGGTTGGTGAGGTCATATGAAATTTAGCTAAAAAATTTTTAACAAAAGATATAATAATGAATCTATTTTAAATTATTTTAATGTATGAGTGGAAACTCTTCCCTTTCAGTTCACTTCGATCTAGTGGTTAAGCTGTTGGGCATAGCTGCATCGGTCAGTCTAGCCGTGTCACTAACTTTTGACTGGGGGTTTTACGCTGCTTTGAGTTTGTCTTTTTTAGAGGTTCCGACTGTTATCTCAGATCATGTAAGGAGTGCGTTGATCTGGCTCCCAAAGGTTGTCACGGCCTTCGCCGGTATCTTTGTATTTGAGATGCTAACTAAGCGGATTGAGCAAGGAATGACAGAAGATGAAATTATTCAGTCTTCTTCTAATCCGAATCAAACTAAAAAACTGAGGAGCGGACCGCTAAAAATAATTGCATTCAGTTCAATATTGACGGTTATTGCATATCTCCTAATGGGAGATATCTTTCTTGGCACACTTCCTTTTGGGTTGATTGTAATTTGGTTCATGTTCAGCATGTGGGCGCAAAGTCATCCTCGCATCATTGAACGAAGACCATATTTACTGAGGCTTACGGCACATTTTTTACCGCCAATTGCAATTTGGATATTTTTTTCCGGTTACAACGATGCAGTCAGAATTTTTCAAAGTACCCCTCCGAATTTTCAAGTAATTTTGATAAGTAACGATACGACTGAGCATGTCATTTTAATAAGGCAATTGGATAAGGGGCTTCTTGTTAAGGAGGTAAGCAATATTGTGTCCTTTCGGCCTTGGAGTGAAATAAGGAAAATCGAAACCTCTGGAAAATACACCCCATCAAAGGGTATTTTATGTTCTAACTTCGGCCTGACTTGTAATCAAAAAAAGAAGTGATTTGGTTTTTACAGTAACCCAAATGATTTGTAGCACCAATATCCTTGCACTGAAGAAAATTTCATACCCTGTTTTGACGGCATCAATACAAACCAAGCAAAAGCGAAGGTGCGACTGTTCAGCTGTATTGCCGACGCCCAACGCCTTGGGATCAGTGCTTTAAACAAACTTTGTTTGGGCCATTTAAAAAGACGCTGGCCGAGCGGTTTGGTGATCTCGCGGTCGACCCGCGAAGGGTTGTTACCACGTTCTCGCTCGATGATTGGGATCGTCTGGTCGACAAAGAAGACAAGGACACCTGGTACTACATCGCAGGCGTTAAGGTACGTTATTCAGACGAGCATTACAGTGTTGTTAGCTACGTAGATTTGTTAGACGTAAAGCCTGACAGACGAGAGTCTCTGCTCGCCTTGGCTAATACAGTACGCTCGCAAAATGGCCTGCGAGTTGGCCGTGAGGACAACGGCTGGTTGGCGATAAAGCGCTTCCAAGGCCTTCCAGCCAGCCGCGCCGTTGTGGAAGCTTCAGAACAGCTCCTTGCACTAAAAAAGGGGCTTGACCAAATCCGGTAGCTGCACCGCTTTACTTGCCCGCGACGGATGAAGGCAGCAGACAAGCGGTCTCAGCGGTTGCAACATTGATCAGAAGTATGCAGTAGGTATGGGCATTCAATCCAAGATATATGCATCACGAGAAGCACGCCTGCGCAAAAGCTCTCGATTGTCAATGCCGACCCAGTGTTTGTCAGCCCCACCGAAGTGAATAATTCCGAGGATTTCACGCAATCTTCGTTTTGTGATTTGTTCTGATTTTTCAATGAAAAAATGCCCGTGGTACAGGGCTGACAGAACAAATCTACCTACCTGCAATTGATCCATCGCATCTAAGTCGAGCAACCCTGATGGCCAGTCCAAATTCCCCCACCCGTGGCCACCCCAAATTCCCCCAGGCAGCGCGGTCAGATTATGACGCGTCAGCTTGGATGACCAAGCGTGCCGCCGCCTCCTTGAGCCTGTAGC
>JBIKRY010000152.1:0-10685 GCA_044348925.1 Bernardetiaceae bacterium | reverse complement strand
TTTTCTGTGAGGTTGTTATAAAAAACTTGTTCAAGATTTTCTATATCAAAATTAAAATCTATTTTTTTCATGAAACAAAAGTAACATTATTTTCTTTAATCTGTTATACCTTATTGAATTTTCATTCTTAAAAAACATTTTAGTGGTTTTCTAACAGATTTAGCCATAGACAAAAAGTTTTTTTTAAAAATAGTGTATAAAATTGTAAAAAAATATAGCTTTGTTTTAATTTTGTAAATCTTTATATTATTCACTAAAAAAAATATTCTTATTAATCCGCTAAATTTTTTTATACAACTGTTTCGTCCCTATTCCGAAAAAGATAAACAATTGCTATCTGCCATAAAAAATGTTACAGGTTACAAACCTCGTACCTTAAGTTTATTTCAGTTGGCATTGGTGCATAGTTCGGTTGCCAAAGAAAAATCAGGCTTTCGCGAATCTAATGAAAGACTCGAATATTTGGGAGATGCAATTTTGGGGGCTGTAGTGGCAGATTATTTGTTCAAAAGATTTCCTTATAAAAATGAAGGATTTTTGACCGAAGTCCGTTCTCGAATTGTTAGTCGAGAGTCGTTGGATAGGCTTTGTCGCAAAATGGGCTTAGACAAACTCATAGATTATGATGCCAAACGCAAAAATGCCATGTCTTTCAAATCTATTTATGGAGATGCGATGGAAGCATTTATTGGAGCAGTATATTTGGACAGAGGTTTTACTTTTTGCCAAAACTTTATTATCAAAGAAATTTTACATACCCATCTCGATATTGAAGACATTATCGAAACAGACACCAATTACAAATCTAAACTAATCGAATGGTCGCAACGTAACAATAAATTTGTACGTTTTGAAACCATCGAAGAGAAAGGTGCTGCAGCACAACGCCAATTTAAAGTACAAGTATTGATAGATGACGAAATGATTGCAAAAGGTGCTGGTTTTAACAAAAAAAATGCCGAACAAGACGCAGCAAGACGTGCTTGCGAAAGTTTGGAAATTGTCTAAAACTAAAAGAATGATAGGAATAGTTTGGAAATGAATTTTTGAAGGAGAAATAATAGATTTATTACACCTTTGAAAAGGCACTTCTATACCTATTTTGCAATACTACGCTACCTCCCAAACAAATTTTAGGTTTTCCGCATCAAAATTTTAAAGTAAGGTTTATGTAATAAAATTCGTCTTACTGCTACAATATTGAACACAGATAACACAGAACAGGCAGATTTGCACAGTTTTTCTACTTATATTACCTTCATTAACTTATAGTTTTCTATGTATCTATGTTACTATGTGGTTAAAATAATTTTGATGCGGAAAACCTAAACAAATTTATTCAAAAATTTCCTACTTGCTACAAAAAATTTCCTACTTTTGCGACAATATAAAAAATCTATTAAGATGGGAAGAGCATTTGAATTTAGAAAAGCCCGCAAAATGAAACGCTGGGCAAATATGTCGAAAATGTTTACCAAATTTGGTCGCCAAATTTCGATGTCTGTAAAACAAGGTGGTGCTGACCTTGACAACAATTCCTCGTTGCGTATGATTGTGCAAAACGCAAAAGGTGCTAATATGCCTAAAGACCGTATTGAGGCAGCTATCAAAAAAGCATCGTCCAAAGATGACAAAGATTATGAAGAAGTAGTATATGAAGGCTATGCACAGTTTGGTATTGCAATATTAGTAGAATGTGCAACAGACAATCCTGTAAGAACTGTAGCAAGTGTCCGTAGTTATTTGACAAGAGCAGGTGGCACACTTGGCACAAAAGGCTCGTTAGACTTTATGTTTGAACGAAAAGGAGTTTTTAAATTAAAAGCCGAAGGATTAAATGCTGAAGAATTGGAACTCGAATTGATTGATTTTGGGGCAGAAAAGATAGAAGTAAACGAAGATAACGAATTGGTAATTTATACGGCTTTTAGTGATTTTGGAACTATGCAAAAATGTTTGGAAGAACGGAAAATGGAAGTTATCAGTGCCGAACCACAAAGATTGCCACTAAATACTGTAGAATTGACAGACGAACAAGCCGAAGCTATTTCAAATTTATTAGAAAAATTTGAAGAAGATGAAGATGTTACATCTGTATATCATAATATGAAAGAGTAGTTGAGAAAAACTGTAGTGTGGGCATCAGTCCACACTACAGCACAACAACATATAACCACCAAAATAATGCAACATTATCCACCACGCAAAGGAGAACCAAGCAACGAAAAAGACATAGTTTTTGGCATTCACCCGATTAAGGAGGCTATTTTAGCCGAAAAAGAAATAGAAAGAGTTTTGGTACAAAAAGATTTGAAAAGTCCAGAAGTTTCTGACCTTTTGCATTTTTGCGTTGCTCGACATATTCCATTTACCGTAGTACCCCCCGAAAAACTCAACCGCATTACACGCAAAAACCACCAAGGAGTAATTGCTTTTGTGGCTTCGGTAATGTATGCTTCGCTTGACCATATTATTACGCAGGTCTATCAAGAGGGCAAAATACCGTTGGTGATGATGCTCGACCACGTAACAGATGTACGAAATTTTGGGGCTATAGTACGTACTGCGGAGTGTGCAGGAGTACATGCTATTGTAATTCCTGATAGAGGTGCAGCACGTTTGGGCAGTGATGCCTACAAAACTTCGGCTGGTGCATTGAGTTTGGTGCCTATTTGTAGAGAACCTAATTTGTATCATTCGCTAAAATATCTCAAAAATAGTGGCTTGCAAGTAGTAGCTTGTACCGAAAAAGGTGGCAAATTGATGTATAAAACGGATTTTACCCCTCCATTGGTTATTTTGATGGGTTCGGAAGAAGACGGGATTCACCCTGACCACTTAAAATTAGCAGACCATATCGTAAAAATTCCTATGTTTGGAAAAATAGGCTCTTTGAATGTGTCTGTAGCAAGTGCAGTATTGACCTATGAAATTATTAGGCAGAGGGAAAGTTTTTAGGTGATAAATTTTAAAATGATGTAGATAATCTAATTTGTGTAGTAACCGTATATTTGCCTTTAGGCGAATATACGGAATCTGTAGTTTACGTTAAATTAGTGTTAAGTTCTACTAAAAACCATAAAAAATGGCAGATTTTGACTATATTATCGCAGGTGCAGGTTGTGCAGGTTTGAGTCTTGCCTATCTACTAAGCAAAAGTACTTTAGCAGACAAAAAAATATTACTTATCGACAAAAACCTAAAACAAGAAAATGATAGAACTTGGTGTTTTTGGACAGATGAGGATATTCCTTTCGAACATATTGTTTTTCGTGTATGGAAACAAATAGAATTTAAAACTGAAAATTACCATGCTATTTATCCCTTGACCAAATTAGGCTACAAAATAGTAAGAGGAATAGATTTTTATGCCGAAGTAAAAACACAATTAGCAAAATTTCCAAATATTGTTTTCTTACAAGATACTGTTTTGCAAGTTTACGAAAAAGATAATTTGGTTCACCTACATACCAATACGCAACACTATACTTGTGAGTGGCTTTTTGATTCCCGACTTTCCAACAATACGTATCAAAATGCAGAAAGAACTTTGTTGCAACATTTTAAAGGCTATGTGATAAAAACTAAAAATGACGTATTTGATACTTCCAAAGTTACAATGTTTGATTTTCGGATAGAGCAACAAAATGAAGTACGTTTTGTTTATACATTGCCTTATGCAAGCAATAAGGCATTGGTAGAATTTACTATTTTTGGCAAAAAAATATACGAAAAAGATACAGATTATACTATTCCATTAGAAAACTATATCAAAAATGCACTACAAATTGAGGAATTTGAGATAGAAGAACAAGAATTTGGTATTATTCCTATGACAGATTTTCCGTTTGCAGACCGACAAGGGCAACGCATAAAAAATATAGGTATTTTGGGCGGACAATCCAAACCTGCAACGGGCTACACATTTCTCAATATTCAACGAGATGCCCTCCAGACAGTACAAGCATTAGAAACTACAGGGCAACCATTTTACAAAAAGCCTGCTAATTTGCAATTTAAACTCTATGACAAAATGATTTTAGATATTATGTTGCGTGATGGGGGAGATATTAAACGAATTTTTAGCCAAATGTTTCGAAATAATCCGATTGAAAATATTTTGTATTTTTTGGATAATCAGACAAATTTTGCCCAAGACTTGCAAATTATGGCTTCTGTGCCTCCATTGCCATTTTTAGAATCTATCAAAAATATAGTGCTAAAATAATTAGTAAAACAAATTTCTCTTGCTTTTATTTCTCTTGCTTAGACTTTAAAACCCATTACCAACACATCATCTACTTGTTTGGTGTTCCAATGGTCTGTCCAATTATCTAAACAGTTTTCAACATTTTGTCCTTGTTCCTCGATTGTTTGTGCTTGCATTGCAATAATCATATCTTTAAATCTTTTGGACATAAATTTTGTGCGTGAGTTTCCGCCAAGTTGGTCACGGTATCCATCTGTAAATAAATAGAAAGTAGTGGGTTTGTCCAATAAAATTTCATATAATACACAACCACTATCAGGCATTTGCATCAGAGAATCTCCAATAGAACATCTGGTAGCCTGCAATTCATAAAAAACATTATCTTGAAAATAGTACAAATTATTCATTGCACCTGCATATTGCAAACTTTTTTTGCCTGCCAATAATCTGCAAAGGGCAATATCCATTCCATCACGATTGTTATTATCGTCTTGTTTCAATACCCATTTTACGCCTTTATTCAATTCATTTAATATTTCGTTAGGAGTATAAATAGCCCTATCTAATATGATTTGGTTTAGCAAATTATTTGCAATTACACTCATAAAAGCACCTGGTACACCGTGTCCTGTGCAATCTATAGCTGCAATAAAGGCATCTTGCTCCTCTGTTTGGCAAAACCAATACAAATCTCCACTTACAACATCTTTGGGTTTATAAAAAATAAAGTGTTCGGGAAATGCCTTTGCTATTTTGTCATGTTGTGGCAACAATGCCGTTTGTATGCGTTTGGCATAGTTGATACTTGCACGAATACTCTCATTTTTTTGGCGAATTTCTCTCACTTTCTTTTCGAGAGTAATATTCATGTTATTGAGTTGTAAATTTTGTTCCAACAACCGTTTATCTTTGTAATAACTTTTTATTCCTTCTTCTACAGTCAAAACCAAATCTTTGGTTGCCCAAGGTTTGGTAATATAACGATACAAGTTTGCATTATTTACTGCATTGGTAATCCCGTCTAAATGTGCTTCGCCAGTCAATAAAATTTTGATACATTCAGGAGAACTTTTATGAATTTTGATAAGAAATTCATCTCCTTTCATTACAGGCATGATATAATCCGAGATAACAATAGGCACTTCGATATCATCTCCTAATAAATCTGCAAAAATTTCTAAGCCTTCTTCGCCATTTTCGGCTATTTCAATCGTAAATCTATCCCCTATGGCTGCACGTAGCTCTGTTTTAAGGCTATCTAAAACCATTCTTTCATCATCTACACAGAGAATTACTAATTTTTTCATCGAATAAGTTGTTGTTTTAATGCAATTTATACAACACATTACAAGCAGTAATGTTTGTAAAGGTTATTTTGTAGTAAGCATAAATAATGCTAAAAATGCAAACTAATCTAATTTTCTATCCTAATACTTGGTTTATAACACTAAGTAGCTTACAGACAAAGGACTTACAAAATTATAGAAATCTACAACTTTATATTTATTTTAATAGTAAATAGAAAAGAAAGTATTAATTGCAAATTTTTGATTAGCAAGGAGTTACATGGAATAAAAAAATATTTGTTACTACGTATTTAGTAAAAAATTATCAAATTCTATATTCTTGCAAATTTATTGTTAAAAATATGTTTTTATTTTTAAAATTGCAAGTCTATTTACAAACTTATAGGTTTTCTACATCACAATTTTAAAGTAAGGTTTATGTAATAAAATTGTAATAAAATTCGTCTTACTGCTAAAATATTGAACACGGATAACACAGAACACGCAGATTTACACAGTTTTTCTACTTATAGTACCTTCCTTAACTTATATTTTTCTATGTATCTATGTTACTATGTGGTTAAAATAATTTTGATGCGGAAAATCTAACAAAATTATAGGTTTTCTACATCACAATTTTTAATTTTTTTCGTACCACTTACACACTAAGAAATACTATGTTTTACGTAGTATTTCTTAGTATCTAAACAGTAAAATTAGTAATATGTTTTTAATACACAGAAACTATATTTTTTGGCATATTCCATAGTTGTAGGTAGATTACTTTATTTATCTTCCTTCTCTGCGTTGTAATGCCAAAGTATATGCTTTATCATAGTAAGACCTCATTTTGTTAGCCCAATCATATTGCATCGAAATACTTTCTACCTTATTGCGTTGCGTAATTCTATCTCTCCGACTTTGCTTTACAAAATTAAACATCATTTCTGCTAATTGATTTGCCGAATCATCATAGGAATTGTATCTACGTCTAACTACATAAATGCCATGTCCTGTATGGTCTTCTACATTGGTCATCGAATAATCTCCAAAACCTGCCAAATCACTTGTAACTGTAGGTACGCCACTTGCCACACATTCCAAAGGCGTATAGCCCCAAGGCTCATAATAACTCGGAAAAACTCCCAAATGGCAACCACGCACAAACTGCCCATAATCTAAACCAAATAAAGGACTTGAAGCCGAAATAAAATCTGGGTGATATACGATTTTGACTTTATCGTGTTGATTATTTATTAATTGACATTCTCTAATTTTGTTCAGAATTTCATCTCGTCTATCATTTACCAAATTATGTGTTACTACTGTAGGCAGAGAATTTGTTTTCCACGATTGCAAAGTTCTTCGCAATCTTAATTTCCAATAATCATCTACAAAATCATTTAATGGAGGTAATTTGGGTTTGGTGCCTGTTGCCACTTCATAAAACATTCTTTCGCCTACTTGTTTTTGAATAGCCTCGCAAGTAGTTCTGATTTCTTCCATCAATGCTCTGGATTGCAAAACTGCTGGATTTATGCTATGATAGGGCTGTTTGGTAACAAAAAACATTACCACATTGACATCTATATTTTCCAAACGCATCATCCAATTGAGCCTCGCCAATGCTTCAAGAGTCAAATCAAAGCCTTTATTTTTGTACTCAAAACGTCCTGAAGTGAAAAAATAAATGGTTTTATCCAAATCAAATTTATAAGAATGAAAGAAATGCCCCATGACAAATTGGTGAATTTTTTTCTTAAATTCTTGGTGCATATTTTGGAATTCGTGTAATGCGGTAAATCTTTCAATATTTAGTCCGTTTGGTGTAATAATATCTGGAGATTTGCCCAAAAAATGATAACATTCTTCGCCTGTAACTTCGCTTACTGTTGTAAAAACATCTGCTGCGTGTGCCGACATTCTTTCTATTTTTACGGGACAGTCTAAGCCAAATCTTTGTGCTTCCTCTTGCCAATTATAACTCGACATATTGTTATAAAAATTGGAATCTCCCATTGCCAAATATCTACCTAATTGGGTGGCGTGGGTAGTGAAAACCGTAGAAATGTTCATTCTTTCTTTTTTGCAATATGCCAATGGTAGGCTTGCCATCCACTCGTGAAAATGGGCAATAACCGGCGTATTAGAGCCTGTAATACTGTTGAGAATACGCAAAAAAGTAGTAACTTGAAACGAAAATTGCAATACTTGGTCTATTAGGGTGCTACCTTCGGGTGCTGTAATTTTGAAGTCTTCCCACAAAAAATATTTTATTTCGCCTAATTTATTGGCTACACTTCGATAATCAAATAAAATTACTTTTGGTCGTCCTGTTACCAACCAAACGCCATAATGTACCTCAAAACCGTATTCACGCATCTTGAGAACTGCCTGCCCAACAGGATTGTTGTAATCTTCGGAAGGGTCAAATTCTGAAGCAACTGAAGAAGGCATATAAGGTCCAATGCCAAAATATCTATTGCCCCATTTTTCGACCATTGCAGGCACTTTGCTACGAATAACGGTATAAATTCCACCGACTTGATTACAAACTTCCCAAGCCGTTTCGATGATGATAGGTTCTGTGTTTCTTTGCATAATACATCTATTTTTTGCAAGGTTTTCTAAAACAATGCAGTCTTATTACTTTTATATGGTTGTTGATGGTTTTGCGGAAATATAAGGTAAAAAATTGAAAACAAAAAATTACAAGTAAAAATTATAGGTAGGAATTTTTTTATTACTATTTGTTATATTTCCAACGACTTTTTATAGATTGGGTAAGTTGCATAGCAACCGTATATTTGCCTTTAGGTGGCTGCTTAAGCGAATAAAATGGCTAAATGAAAAAAATTGCTTATTCTACAGAAAAACTGCCTAAGAATTTTGTTCTATTTATTTTCGGTTGCTAAGCAATGTATAATTAGCTAAGAAGACAAAACGATATTAGGCAAAGATGTAATTTTGTATAAAAATTACATCTTTTTTTGGGGAAATTAGTTTCTAATTAGTAGCTTTTTAGTTGCTACATTCTTATTGTGAATAGATAAGGTATAAAAATAGACACCTGCCGATAAACGACTTGTATCTATATGTAATTTGCTACCATTGACCACCAAACCATATTCGCCTATTGCCACGCCTAATACATTACGAATAGTAAGTTTAACATCTGTAATGTGGTCTTGTGCAGTATAATCTAATTCTACATAATTATCCGCAGGATTTGGATATAAATTAGAAACTGTAAGTTGTGGACTCACATATAATTTGTTTTCGTCATTGGCAGTCCCATTATTTCCGCCTGTTATTTCACCTGTTACGATTGGAATATGCTGAAATGGCAAGCCTGTAGCTGCCTTTATAGACAGATTCTGAGTTAGTAAAATTAGTAATACTAACGTATATTGTATTTTTTTTATCATTTGTTTGAAATGTTTAAAGTTTGACGAAGTTAATGTAATGTAACGAATTTTTTAATAATATGTTAGTTATTTTACATTTATTTTGCAATTATGCTATCTAACAAGTAATTTTTAACTTTTGATAACAGAAACTTTATCTATCTACTGTAAGTTGTTCAGCAGTACGGAACTCCTTTTCCGTACTTTTGTACGAAACTTGAGTTTCGTATTACTACGCAAACTATATTTTTTCTATTAAAAATAGGTAGTATTGTTTTTTAGTTAGCTTTGTATTTCATTTGTTTTTGAGCAGAAACTAAGAGAATAAAAACAAAAAACGGTAGAAATCCAACTTTATACCGCACCAAAGTACCCATATTTGGTGTTGCCAAACTAATAAAAATAGACAAAATAAAGACATACAATAAACCACAAAATAATAAAAGTGCATACGATTTTGTATCAGATAATTTACTTGTTTTTTTACTTGTTTGGTATAAGTTTTTAGTAAAAAAAGTATTAATTTTTTTGTTTAGGAACAGATATAATAGTCGCAAAAACAAGAATAAAACAATGGTATTTTCTATTGCTGTAGCCACTTTTAGGAAATTGCCTTCGGTCTGCCAAAGCATTGGAGAGAGCCATGCAGCTTGTAAAGCAGCAGGAATATTGAGCAATGTGGAAAGAAAATAATTTTCTGTAAATTGGTAATGCACAAGATTATCAATATCCGAATTATTTGTCAAATAGTAGTAGTTATTTACCAAACCTTGAAAAAAATAATTTAGCCGTAAATTGTCGTGCCATTGGCTAATAAAAATAACGAGTAAAGACATTACCAAGCCTAAAAATAAAAATATTTTTTTCTTATGTGCTTGATAGATAGGTTTTTGCAAAAAAATATTACCTATTACATAGATACATAAAACAGGAATTAATACCACAAAATAATAATATTTTAGTTGTAATAGGGCAATACTTAGACTTATAGATAACAACAAGAAGCCAAATATTTTTAGTAATTTTGGTAATTTTTTGTTCGTTTTTTGGCTAAAAAAAACAAGGCAATTTGCCCTAAAATTTGCTGGATTTGGCATCGATAATACCAAATAGATAAGCAAGCCCGAAAAAAACCATAAAAAAGACTCTTTCAAAATTCCAGCACTCCAAACCAATACAGACGGAAAAAATAGAAAAGCAAAAGCAGCTATATGCGTAGAATTTTTTACAATTTTTGCCAGAGCATTGGCACAAAACCATAAACCAAGATAACTCAAGATAGACAAATAGATATTGACCAACCAAAAATTATTTGCAGTAAACAAACAAAATAAAGCAGTAAGTTTATACATAAAAACAGTTTGTGCAGTCCAATCTGTCAAAATCAATTTATATTCTTCTGTAATTTTGTCGTCTATGCAATAAAAACGAAAAAAAAGTGTAGGATTTTCATAAAACTTATCAGCAATACGCACCGAAGTATTAAAAATACTTTGACTATCTGCAAAAAAACCATACTTATAACTTAGTACAAATACAATTCCTACACCAGCCACTATTTTTAACAAAAGCCCGCCTAAAAAATAGCCACCTAAAATTTCTGTATGAAGTTTTTGCCACAAAAAATAGATACCAAAAAATAGTATAACAATATGTATGCCTACAACAGTGTGCATAAAAATAGTTTTTTTGTAAAATTTATTGCAAGGTAGCTTGTTTTCTTTTGTTTATAGAAACATAAGCATAAAAGAATGAAAAAAAAAGGAATAAAATTTGATTTAC
>JBIKRY010000433.1:0-2906 GCA_044348925.1 Bernardetiaceae bacterium | reverse complement strand
TTCTTGTTTGGCACGAAACTACAGAAGATATGTCTGATAAGATATATAAAATGGAAATGGAAAAATATACCGAAATAGTAGAACAATATTGCCCTAACAAATTACTCATCGATTGTCGTAAATTCTATTTTAGTATTACTCCAGACCTGCAAGAATGGATAAATGACAAGGTTTTCCCAAGGGTACTTGCAGTTGGGGTAAGACTTGTAGCTATTGTTATTCCAATTGAATTTATTACACAATTATCTATTGAGCAAGCAATGGAAGAAACTAATGCGATGACATTTACTACTGCCTATTTTGATAATGTACCAACGGCAAGAGAATGGTTAAAGTTGCTATCCTAAGTATATGTAAGCTAATTTTGTAAGTTTTGTAGCAACCGTATATTTGCCTTTAGGCAAATAACAGTTGCTACAAAACTTAGGTTACTTATTTTGTTCTACAAATGCTTGCACAATATAATAACTTGCAAGTCCTGCAAAAAGATGCTTTAGGGAGTGTCCACTAAGTAAAATAGTTTTTTCTAAAATAAATTTGTCGGCATATTCTGTAATTTTGGCAAGCATATAAAAAATAGCTACCCAAGTAAATGCTTTGGTGAATGCAGGTTTTTTTGGAAATAACCAAACTATCAAGGGAATAGCCAACATTGGATAAAATTGCACGACTGCATATAATCGCAAATCTCCTCTGCCCTGCGTTTCTGTCCACGCCCAATAAAGCACACTAAAAATTCCCAAAAAAGTTAAAGGAAGTACCGCATATTCACCTGCTTGTAAATGTATTTTTTCGGCAATAATAACAGCCAACAAAGGCATAAATACCAAAGTCATCGGCAATCTATCCCAAATCAACCGCATATTATCTGGTTGCCAATGGTAATATGCCGAGCCAATACCTGTCAAAAAAATGCCAAAAAACACCAATAAATACATTGCCATGCGTGTTTTTTCCTGCTTTTCGGTCTTTGCAATTTGTTGCTGCCATTGCCAAAAACCATACATTCCAATACAAACAAAAGGCAAATTAGACAATACATTCCAAAAATTAGGAATACCTATCATCTGTCTTTCGTCTGCAAAATGATGGTAATCCAAATTTTGTGGAATTGCAGGCACAAAATTGAAGATTGCCAAAATCAAAATACAGATAGAAAATAAAAAACCAAGCAGAATACGAAAATGTTTTTCCATAAATAATAACTACAAAATAGCTATGTAGTAAACGATAATTATTGTTAAATTTTGGTTTTATGCAAAAAGCATATTGGCAAAGTAGTACATATTTTTGAATTTATTTATTATTTTTGTGAAAATAAGTTGTATAATTTTTTGATTATTGTATCACATAAGCACCTAAAAAAATGAAAAACCGTATATTTTTGCTTATTCTGTTGCTTTTAGGTAGCAGAATATATGCACAAACTAACCAATATTCTCACACCGAGTCTTCCATACAATCACAAACTCAAGCCCAAACACAAGCTAAATTTTTAGCTCCGCAAACTGAACAGCATTTGCAATTTAAGTTTTTGGAAAATAAAAATCAATGGGACAAAGAGGTTAAATTCCGTGCTAATGTACCTAATGGTATGTTATATTTAAAAAACAATTCCTTATTATATTCCTTTTTTGATGCAAGTTCTTTTGAACATAATCACCAAGCCGAACACAAGCAAGATGCCAATAAGATTGTCAAAGGGCATGGAGTAGAAGTAAAATTTTTGGGTGCAAATGCTACACCTGCTATCCAAAATACAGGACAAGGTACAGAAGCCTATAATTTTTATTTGGGTAACAATCCCGAAAAATGGGCATCTAACGTAAAAAGTTACACACAAATAGGCTATAAAAATTTGTATGAGGGCGTAGATATGCGGTTTTATACGCAAGACGAATCTTTAAAATATGAATTTATTGTAGCACCCAACACCAATACGGATAAAATTCGGCTCGAATATATAGGGGCAAGTGCTGTAGCCATAGAAAACGGCAATTTGAAAGTTAGCACAACTATTCACGATTTTATGGAAGAACATCCTTATTGTTACCAAGAAATAGAAGGACAAAAAATAGAAGTTCCTGCCAATTTTGTACTACAAAACAATGTATTAAGTTATGAATTTCCACAAGGATATAACAAAAATTACACTTTAGTTATAGACCCAACACTACTTTTTTCGAGTTATTCGGGTAGTATTTCTGATAACTGGGGTTTTACAGCAACTTTCGACAATGCAGGCAATTTATATGCAGGTGGCATTACCAACGGACAACAAATTCCCTTAAATATTGGGGCTTTTGATATAAGTTTTAATGGAAATTGGGACGTTGCTATTTTCAAATTTAATGCAACAGGTTCTAATTTGCTTTATGGAACTTTTTTGGGTGGTGCACAAGCCGAACAGCCAAGTAGTATGGTGGTAAATAATGCAGGTAATTTGGTAATTATGGGTAGCACAGGCTCTACAGATTTTCCAACTTCTCTCGGTGCTTTTGACCGTACCTTCAATGGTGGTACAGCTACGAGCCTACACACCTTAAACTATCCAAGTGGTGCAGATATTTATTTGACTACTTTGAGTAGCACAGGTAGCACTTTAGTAGCTTCTACTTATGTCGGTGGCAATGGCAATGATGGTTTGGGTGAACCTTCTGTACCTGGAGCTTTGCGTCCTATGACCGTAAATTATGGTGATGAGTTTCGAGGAGATGTGGCAATAGATGCAAACGATAACGTATATGTGGCTTCTGTAACCCGTTCTACTACCTTTCCCGTTACGAGTTCTGTGGCACAAGGGCAACAAGATGGCGTAGCTTTTCGTTTAAATGCTAATTTTAGTAGTTTAAATTGGGGAACTTATATCGGTGGTACGCAAGATGATGCTGCTTTTAGTATAAAAG
>JBIKRY010000151.1:0-10771 GCA_044348925.1 Bernardetiaceae bacterium | reverse complement strand
AGTGAATTGTACCGCACCCTTTAGGGTGCAAGGTCATTGTAAAGTAGTAATTAAATCATTAAATCAATCTTATCTTATCTTAAAGGCTTTTAAGAAATTTGCTTTGCACATTTATTAAAAACCTTGCACTTGAAGGCAACCCCCGCTAAAGGCTACAATACATTTTATACCATATAAATTTGTATTGCCAAATTTTTTATTTAGCTATTCCTAAAAAATATATTGCGAATATATTACAAATATTATAAGGAATATAGCAATATTTATGACATTTTTTACAAGAGATTATTAAAATTTGTAGGTTGGGTTTTAGTGTATTTTGTAACTTATTGCTAATCAATAACTTACAAAAAAATAAATTAGCTATTTTTATCGTAAAACCTATATAATAAATCTTCTTCGGCTATCTTTATTACATTTTTCGTATTACTTTTTTGAAAATTTTTTGCAAATTTTCGGCATATCTAAAATGTCCCAAATCATTTGGGTGTACCAAATCTACAGTTCCTTCAGTATCATTGCCTAACAAATTGCTTCCTTCTACATAATATAATTGTTTGAAACCTTCTTTCTTTAATTTTTTGATAATTTGGTAAGCAATTTTGCCTTCTTCTGTTGGAAATTCTTTCGTAGGATTTGAACCTTCTATGATGATAATAGGTGCTTGTGGGTGTGCTTTGCGAATTTTCCGAATTGCAAATTCGGTATGTGCCTGCGTTTCGTCTTTGGTGGTATTGAGCTGACAATCTATGACATAAATAGATGCGTCTATTTGTGCCAAGATATCCTGCATCACAGGTTCTAATTTTGCATTGCCCGAAAACCCTAAATTAATAATAGAAAATCCTAATTTACGCCCTAAAATAGACGGATAACTCATACCTGCACGCGAAGCACAAGCACCTTGCAAAATAGACGTGCCATAAAATACTACAGGTTTGGGCAAAACTGCTCGGAAAATTGTATCTTTTTGCAAAATATAATTTTTGGGAATACCAATAAAAGCAGTTTTTATTCCATTATAAAGTGGAAAATTGAGTAAATAACTAAAGCTATGATTGGCTTGCGTACCTGCTTTAAAAACTGCTGTAGATTCTGTAGTTTTTGGAATACCACAACCCATAAAAAGATATGTATTCGCATTATCCAACACATACATATCTATCCCACTTACGCCTGTGGCTGCAATATGTGGCAATTCTAATTTGGAATGGATTAGTTGCCATTTTACAAAAAATTGTGGGGCATTGGTATAAAACCGCAACAACATACCAGCCGAATGGTGGCTTAAATTCCAAACTCCTTCTCTAACCGTATTTTTTGCCTCTTTGGGCAGACGGTCATAATAATGTTCGGTGTTGGCAAAACCTTTGCCTTCGATGCCCAAAGTTTCTACATTTGTCCAAAGTGTATCCTGCGAAATGGCAGCAAAAGAAATAAAAAACAATAGAATAAAATAGCTTGCAAATGGCATAAAATAAATGGGAAATAAAATAAAATATAGATAGGTTTTAGGGTGCAAATTTATATAAAAATTATCTAAATCTTATTTTCAAAAAAGATTATCACTTTTCAAGGTTTTTTTTATAGCTTGCCAATCTAATCTATTTTGACTGTATGCAAACTTGTATTTTACACCAAACAAATCGCAAATTATATGCAGATACTTATACGCCTGTTAGTATTTATCTAAAATTGCGTGATAAATTTGCCCATAGTATTCTACTCGAAAGTAGTGATTACCATACCAAACTCAACCGTTTTTCCTATATTTGTTGCCAACCTATTGCTTTTTTTAAGGTCGAGGGAAATACTGTTAGCTATCAATTACCTAATTATCCTACACAATATCTTGATTTACAACAAAAAACAGAGGCTTTAGATGCTTTAGAAACTTTTATTGCGAGTTTTCAAGTACAAAACTCTGCCGACCAAGAAAAATTTACTTTTGCAACCAATGGCGTTTTTGGTTATGTGAGTTATGATGCGGTGCAATATTTTGAGCAAATTAAATTTGCCGAAAATAAACCTACAGACAACCAAATTCCAGAAATATATTACCAAGTATTTAGATTTGTAATGGTAATAGACCATTTCAAAGACGAACTCTATGTATTTGATAATCAAGCAGATAAAAATGACGAGGGCATAAATAACCTAATTGCATTGATAGAAAACAAAAATTTTGCTTCTTATCCTTTTACTTTGCAAGGCGAAGAAATTTCTAATTTTACAGACCAAGAGTTTTTGCAAATCATAGAACAAGGCAAAGCACATTGTTTTCGTGGAGATGTGTTTCAAATAGTGCTTTCTCGGCGTTTTCAACAGCATTTTCAAGGAGATGATTTTACCTTATATCGGGCTTTGCGGTCTGTAAATCCTTCGCCATATTTGTATTATTTTGATTTTGGTAGTTTCAAAATTTTTGGTTCTTCGCCAGAAGCACAATTAGTTATCAAAAACAAACAAGCAGCCATTTATCCAATTGCAGGAACATTTAGGCGGACAGGCAATGACGGACAAGATGCTTTATTAGCCGAAAAATTGCTGAATGACCCTAAAGAAACGGCAGAACACGTGATGTTAGTTGACCTTGCCCGCAATGATTTGAGTAGGCACGGCGAAAAAGTAACTGTCGAAACTTTCAAAGAAATTCAATATTATTCTCACGTTATTCATTTGGTATCCAAAGTTACTGCACAGTTGGACAGCAATTCGGCTACAATTCGTATGGTTGCTGATACTTTTCCCGCAGGCACACTTTCGGGAGCACCAAAATATAGGGCTATGCAATTAATAGATAGTTATGAAAAAACAGCACGTAGTTATTATGGTGGTGCTATTGGATTTTTGGGATTTAATGGAGAATTTAACCACGCTATTATGATTAGGTCATTTTTGAGCAAAAATAACAACTTGTTTTACCAAGCAGGAGCAGGCGTAGTTGCAAAATCTGATACCAAAAGTGAACTACAAGAAGTAAGTAATAAATTAGCAGCTTTACATAAGGCTTTAGAAATTGCCAGCAAACAATAAAGTAAAAAATAGGCAAATTTGTAGCATAAACTTTGTCGGTGCTACAAATTTGCAGCAACACAATCCCATTTTTCATTTATATACTACAAATTATGTTAGACAGTAAAAGGCTTGAAGAGTTAGATTTATTACGAGGAGTAGCTTTATTAGGAATTTTGTTAATTAATATACAAATTTTTAGTACAACTTTTTTCCTTTTTCACGATTGGTTCGAGAAATATAACAATCCTGTAGATATTTTTGTGTTTGAAACCATTGATTTGTTGGTTTCTCAACGATTTATTGGCATTTTTTCTCTATTGTTTGGGCTTGGAATAGCCATTCAAAAACAGACTTTTGAGAAACGAAATCTTCCATTTATCAAATATTATTTTCAACGGGCAGCTATTTTTGCGTTGTTTGGTGCTATCAATCTATTGTGTTTTTTTTGGGGAGATATTTTGCTTATTTATAGTGTACTTTCTGTGTGCTTATTCTTTTTTTTGCGTCTATCCAACCGAGCATTGCTTGTAGCTGCTTCTTTGATTTTTACTATTCCCAGCATATTTTATTGTTTTCCTGAGATGGTCTATATTTTTGAACATCCTTTAGAACTAATGAACAATTACTACACAAAAGAAGAATTTATTGCAGTTTATCAGCATGGTAGCTTTTGGGAGATGAGTAAAGCAAGAGTTTTAGATTATTATTACACCTATTTGCCTGATATTACTTGGCATCGTACTTCGTTTACTTGTATTTTGCTTGGTTATTATCTTGGTAGAAACCAATATCATTTAAGTTATTTGCAATATTGGCAAAGCCTACAAAAAATATTTTATCTAAGTGCAAGTCTATCTATTTTATATGTTTTAGCAAATTTCTACGGTGGCTATTATGTCCGTTTAGAACCTACCTTTGTTTTACTCAAAAATGTATTTATTTTACTTAGTTTATATAGTTATATTTTTGTTATTTTGGCAATTCATAAAAATAAATGGCTTAGCAAAATTACGCCTTATTTTATCAATATGGGCAAATTATCTTTAAGTAATTATTTTTTGCAACAAATACTTTGTGCTTTTATCTTTCATAATTACGGTTTAGGTTTATATTTTGCAAGTAGTCCCACACAAAACTTTTTACTTGCCATTGGCATTTTTATATTTCAATTAGTGCTTAGTAATTGGTATTTGAAAAAATATAACATAGGAATTTTGGAATGGGTTTGGCGAAAATTGTCTTACTAAAAATTACAACACCAATACAAATCAACAGATTACACAAAAATTATGGCAGATACAAATTCAATACGACTCAATAAATACATTAGTGAAAGTGGAATATGCTCCAGACGTGAGGCAGACAAGTTTATAGAAAATGGCAATGTTACTATCAATGACCGAAAAGCCAAACTTGGTGATGTTGTTTTTCCAAAAGACAAGGTAAGGGTGAATGGGCATATTATCGAAGCAAAAGCAAGCGAAGATGAGATTTTTATTCTATTAAACAAGCCTGTCGGCATTACAAGCACCACCGAAGCCAATGTCAAAGACAATATTATAGATTATGTAAATCATAGTGCAAGGATTTTTCCTATTGGACGACTTGACAAAGATTCGCAAGGCTTAATTTTTTTGACCAACAATGGAGATATTGTAAACAAAATATTGCGTGCTGCCAACAATCACGAAAAAGAATATTTGGTAACTGTAAATAAACCTATCACAGACGAATTTATAGAGTCTATGGCAAGTGGAGTGCCAATTTTAGGAGTTACCACCAAAAAATGTTTGGTAAAAAAAGAGAGTCCTTTTATTTTTAGAATCATACTCATACAAGGCTTGAATAGACAAATACGCAGAATGTGCGAATATTTTGGCTATGAAGTAACAAAATTAGAGAGAATTAGAATCATGAATATTTCGTTAAAAGGGCTTCCTTTGGGAGAATGGCGAGAAATTTTGCCAAACGAAATGGAGGTAATTCTCAAATTAATAGGAAAATCGTCTTCTGAAAACAAAAATTCCGAAAAAAACAAAGCAAAATCTTCCAGAGAAACAACAAAAAAAAGTACAGAAAAAAAACGTACAGAGCCTAAAAACACAGAAAAGAGTTTTCCCAAAAAAACTACTTCACAAAACTCTGCACCAAAAAACCACGCAAAAACCAAAACCCAAGCAAAGGCAAAACCTAATAGCAATGCCAGCATTTACGGAAAACGCAACGGAAAACCAACTACTAAAAATTCACAAAAAAATACCAGAAACAAATCTGAAGGAAAAGGGCGAAAATAGGCTATAGTACGTCAAAAAAACAGCTTATTTATAAAATTAGTAAACTAATGTTATAAATAAGCTAAGTAATGATAAAAACTATACTTTTAGACTTTTTTCTTGCTTTTTATGCTACTTGTTTTTTCTTTATGGTCAAGTATTGTACTAAAGTTTCGCCTAATTGCACAAGTTTATGCGTTTCTAATTCCTCCAATAATTCCATTTCTCCGTGAAAAATAAACAAAGATTCTCCGTCAGATTCGATATGAAAATCGGGATTTTGCATCAGTATATTCATCAATTCGACAGTAAAAAATTCCCTAATTTCAAGTTCATTAGTGCCTTGTAAGAAAAAATTATCCGAAAATTGTTTGTGTTCCTCAAAATTAATATCTCTAAATCCGCTACTATCCAACATTCTATGTACTAAAGACTCTTTTTCGAGATAGAAAATAGGCAACTTTTTAGGAATATCGGTAATTAATAAGCCTGTAAAATGATAAAAACGCAAACTAATTTGTGAACCTTCTCTTGCTTTAATATCTGAAACTTGCAAATGTACTTTGTTAAAATGTTTGTGTAATACATTTTCTTCATAACGCAAATGACGATAAAAGAAGAACGGTAAATTTTTCAATTTGGAATCAAATAATATTTTTTGCGGACTAAAAGTATAGTCATTTTGTTGGGCAACTTGCAATAACATCTCTTGTCTTTTTGCAAGTTTTGCTATTTTATGTCGTTCTGTGGCAACTTTTGCAGAAAGTGGACTATCTGAAAGCGAAGCTAAATTTTCCATTCCTGTTATTTCAAACTTTCCACCATTTTTTATGTATAAATTTTGTAAATTGTGTAGGTGTTCTATACAAGTATGGTCTATGAATACGGCTTCCGAAAAATCTAAAATGATTTTTTTGTCTTTAGGCAATCTTTCTAAATATTTTTTGAATGGCAAAAAATTGAAAAATATCAATGCTTTGCTTACAAAAATATGGTACGTATCTTGGTCTTCGTGTTTGGCAGAAATCCATGCCTTAAAAATAGAATCTACAGGAACTCCATAATATAAGTGTGTTAAGATTTTAACAATAATGCCCACGCCAATACCAACCAATAAATCTGTAGCCAAAGTTGCAACAATGGTAGAAACATAAATTAATAATTGTGCTTTGCCTATATGATAGGTGTGGATAAATTCTTTTGGAGATGCCAAACGAAACCCTGTGAAAACCAACATAGCAGACAAACAAGCCAAAGGTATTTTATGAATCAAATGCGGTAATAATGCCACAAAACATAACATAAACATACCATGAAAAAAGTTTGACCATCTTGTTTTTGCCCCATTATTGATATTTGCCGAGCTACGCACAATTTCGGCAATCATTGGCAAACCACCAATCAAACCCGAAACCATACTTCCAGCACCTATAGCCGACATATCTTTGTTAAGATTTGCCTCGCGTTTGTAAGGGTCTAATTGATTAACGGCTTTGGCACTCAACATGGTTTCAAGCCCTTGTATGAGGGTAATAGTAATGACAGCTTTGATAAATTCGGGTTTCTGCCAACCACTAAAATCGGGAAATGAAATGGCTTCTAAGATGTTATACGGTAAATTTACCAAATATTTGGGACCTACTTCATAAAATTTTGCTTCAAAAAATAAGTATTTATGGGTTCTTTCCAAATCTAATACTTGTCCTATCATAATTCCAACCAAAACTACTACCAAAGGCGGAGGTATCATTTTAACGTATTTATTCTTGACCATTGGCAAAAATATCATAATCAAAATACTGATAATTCCAATAAAACCAATGTAAGGATTCATATTCATTAGGCTGTGTGGAATTTCGGCAAGCAAGCCAAATATTTTACTTGCTTGTGCTTTTACACCTAACATAATATGAATTTGCTTGGAAATAATCATAATACCAATCGCCGACAACATACCATGTACGGCAGCAGTCGGGAAAAAATCACCTAATTTACCTGCTTTGAAAAAACCTGCAACAAACAAGAAAAAACCTGCAATTACTACAGCTGCAGTCATTTGACGATAACCAGCAGCAGGGTCTCCATTGCCAAGCGAAAGAACGATATTGAGAATTACTGCAATTAGTCCTGCAGCAGGTCCATTAATGGTAACATAAGAGCCACCCATTAACGACACAACCATTCCACCAACAATAGCAGCAAAAATACCTGACATTGGTGGTGCACCAGAGGCTATAGAAATGCCTAAACACAAAGGCAAAGCAATCAAAAATACAAAAAAACCAGATAAAATATCGTTTTTCCAATTTTGTGCAAGTCCAGCAAGTCCGTCTTTGGGTGCTATAATATTGTTAGGATTACTCATTTGTTCTTTAAATTACAAGTATGGGAATGTTGCTATTTTATATTAAAAATTGTGCCATGATACAATCTTTTTTAATTTTAGACAAAATTGCAGAAATACAACTACATATTACCTTAATATTGCTTAAAAAAATATTAAAAACAAAATAGTTAATAGATTTTTTCTTAAAGTTCTCTCTAAAAAATATGTTAAGTCTTATCTAAAATGATTTTTAGTATTGGGCTTGTTTGCGTATTGTACTAGGAAAATTAGTTGTAGGATATGAAATATAGAATTTGATAATGATATAAGTAGTTAATAACTATATTTTTCAAGTCTTAAATACTTGGAAAGTATGGTTATTTTTATTAAAATTAATGGGAATAAACAAAAATATTAAGGTCGAGAATGAGTTTCTCGACCTTGATATTTTTTGTTTATTGTTTTCGTTTTATTGCTTTTATTGCTTTTTCGACAATATTTTTGGCTTTCAAGCCATATTTTTCCATTAATTGTTCTGGAGTGCCACTTTCGCCAAAAGAATCTTGCACTGCTACCATTTCTACAGGAGTTGGTAGATTTTGTGCCAACACATTGGCTATCAAATCACCAAGCCCGCCATTTATTTGGTGTTCTTCCGCAGTTACTACGCAACGAGTTTTGAGGGCAGATGCCAAAACGGCTGCTGTATCTAATGGTTTAATGGTGTGTATATTTACTATTTCGGCATCAATTCCTTGTTCTGCCAATATTTCTCCTGCAATAATAGCCTCCCAAACCAAATGCCCTGTGCAAAAAATACTTACATCTTTACCTTCATTGAGCATTAGTGCTTTTCCAATCTCAAATTTTTGGTCTGCAGGCGTAAAAATAGGCACTACAGGTCTTCCAAAACGCAAATATACTGCTCCCTCATACATTGCTATAGCTTCAGTTGCTGCTTTTGTTTGGTTATAATCACAAGTATTGATAACGGTCAAGTGTGGCAACATACGCATCAAGCCCAAATCTTCGAGAATTTGGTGGGTTGCACCATCTTCACCCAAAGTCAAACCCGCATGCGAAGCACATATTTTTACATTTTTGCCTGAATAAGCAATAGATTGGCGAATTTGGTCATAGACTCTGCCCGTAGAAAAGTTGGCAAAAGTGCCTGTAAAAGGAATTTTGCCCCCAATAGTCATACCTGCTGCCATTCCCATCATATTTGCCTCTGCAATACCAACTTGAAAAAAACGGTCGGGAAATTCTTTCTTGAATGCGTCCATTTTCAAAGAGCCAGTCAAATCGGCACAAAGGGCAACTACATTCGGGTTTTTACGCCCAGCCTCCAACAAACCTGCCCCAAAACCTGAACGGGTGTCTTTTTTTTCGGTATAAGGAAATTTTTTCATAAAAATTATTGCTAATGCTAAATGATAAAGTAAAAAATAGCTAAAAATTTATAGGATAATTTTGCTAATAAGTAATAAGACAAATTACATGTAATATTTGCTCAACTAAGTTCTAAATTATATTTTGGTTGTCATTCTTGGCTACGCTGGTGTTAGTCCGATTCAGAATGACAAAGTTATATTTTTAAAGTTTCAATATAATTCTGTAATGATTTCTAAATTTTGATGCAGAAAACCAATAACTTTTTTTCTATATTTTTGCAAATATAGAAAAAATAGATAGATTACATATAAAATAAAAATAAATACTTACTGTAAATTTGCGTTTTGCTATCTACCATTTCCAATCATTTTACAACATCTCATTTAAACAACATTTCTTTATGATGCGTTTTTTTCTTAGTATTATTTGGATAGCCTTACTTTGTGCAGCTTTGCAAATTTTTTTAGCTTGGTGGATTTGTGCTGTAGTGAGTTTTATTGTAGCTTTTTTGTTGCCTCAAAAAAGTTCTGATGCCTTTTGGACAAGTTTTTGGGCTTTATTTCTCTTGTGGTTTGGCTATGCTTTTTGGATAGATTATACAACAGAAAGTTTTTTGAGTCAAAAAATTGCACAATTATTATTCATTCCTTCTTCTTTTTTGCTTATTTTGCTTACGGGTTTTATTGCTGGGCTTGTAAGTGGTTTTGCAGGTTTGGCGGGCAGTTATTTTCGCAAAATGTTTTCTTGGAATTAAGTTTAAAATAAAAAATAAAGAACATACCCTACACTATGCTATCTACTATATGCTTGCTAATCAATAGTTCATAAAAAAAGAGTTTTAGAATGAAAAAAATAGATATTTGTTTAAGTCCCAACTTATTGCCATTATATGAATTAGAAACTCGAATTGTCGTAGTTGTAGATATTTTGCGAGCCACTTCTTCTATTACCGCAGGCATTGCCTCAGGAATGAAAAGCATTTTTCCTGTAGCCGAAGTAGCAGCTTGTCAAGCATTACAAGCACAAGGATATGTCGCAGCAGGCGAAAGAGATGGCAAAATGGTAGAAGGATTTAGCCTTGGCAATTCTCCCTTCGATTATATGAATCCTGTATTGGAAGGAAAATCTATTGCGATGACCACCACCAATGGCACTTTGGCGATAGACAAATCTAAAAACGCAAAAGAAATTATTATTGGTAGTTTTCTCAATATAAGTGCTATAGCTACTTATTTAAAAACCCAACATACAGATGTATTGGTTGTATGTGCTGGTTGGAAAGGCAAATTTAATCTCGAAGATACCTTATTTGCTGGTGCATTGGTCGAAAAACTACAAGATACTTTTGAATATGAATGTGATTCGGGACTTGCTGCTTTGTGTTTATATCAAACCGCAAAAAACGACTTAATGGCATTTATGAAAAATTCTTCTCATTTCAGACGGCTAAAACATTTAGACGTAATAGATGATATTGCTTTTTGTCTATCTTTAGACCATTTTGACACAGTACCTTATGTTACAAAAAATAATGAAATTATAGCAAAATAAGTAATAAGTATGAAATATAATCTAGGAAATATTAGAGTAATCTGTTGATTATCAAGTAGTTGTACTATCTAAGATAACGTGACAGCAATTCCCACTTTGACTAATTAATTGATAATCAAGTATTTAACTCGTTTTTTTGCATTTAGTAATTTGTTGATAATCAATGAATTACCTAAAATGGGAAAAATAATGAATAAATAAGCATTGA
>JBIKRY010000150.1:0-10817 GCA_044348925.1 Bernardetiaceae bacterium | reverse complement strand
ATAGTTCTGCTATAAAGTAAGGACTTTTCTTAGGGATAAAACTTTTTCGCATAAAATATTAACTTGCTTTAAATTATGGAAATATCAAAAATTGACCATTGAATTGCCAAAGTGGGAATTGCTGACGTTACATTATTTATTTGTTTCTTTCTTTTCATTTTTATAATAGGCACAAGCCCAAGACAAAGTATCTTCGAGGCTACGAAACTGAAAATGTAACATTTTGCTTACTTTTTCATTGCTATAATTTGTTTTGCGTTGTGCATTTTTAATGATTTCTCTACTCAAAGGAGTTACTTTTTTGGAAAATAAAGCTGCTATTTTTGTTCCAATGTATGCCAAATATAAATGCCAGATGGTAGCTTCTTTTTTGGGTGCTTTTATTTGTAATTTTGTTGCAATATTACTAAAAAAATGCAAATAACTTACTTTATGTGCAGTCATAATAAAACTCTCATTTTCTATTTCTCCTTGCAACAACAAATAACTAAGGTCTGCAATATCTCGTACATCTACCAAACTTATTTCGCCCATTGGTGCAAAACGTGGTTGTGTAAAAGCATAAGCAAAAAATTGATTGCTTGACTTATGCCTGTTGCCTGTGCCAATGACAACAGAGGGTTGAATAATACAAGCAGATAAACCTTCTGCAACCCCTCGCCAAACTTCTCTTTCTGCCTCAAACTTAGTTTGTGCATATACAGATGGTACATTTGACTTGTCCCAAAGAGATTTTTCGGTAATAATTGTATGCTGTTCTGCACCCAAAGCAGCCACCGAACTAATGTGGATAAGTTTTTTAATCTGATTTTCGATGCAACAATTTACCACGTTTGCAGTACCTTCAATATTTACTTTACGCATTTGTGCATAATCTTTTGACAAAAAAGAAACCACTGCAGCCGAATGAATTACATAGCTAACTCCCTGCATAGCTTCGTGTAGGGAAGATATATCTAAAATATCACCCTCTATCCACGTAATTTTTTCGGCAATATCTGCCACAAAACTTACATCACTATTTTTGCGTTTTAAGGCTTTTACTTGGCAATTTTCTGCGAGCAATTTGCGGGCAATAAAACTACCAATAAGCCCATTACAACCTGTTATCAAATACATAGCATACCTATCAAATAGTATATTTTGCAAAGTTATTTCTTATTTTTATATATCCTATTTTGCAAGCAACTTAAAATATAAGTAATTTTGGAATTTATATTTACTAATAAAATTATCAAAATTCAAATAATCTATGAAAATTATTCAAAATAATTTCCCCGAATTTGTCGGTATAGAACAAATCAAAGCACAACATACTGCCCAATTAAAAAAGTTTGAAACATGGGCAAGTATGCAAGAATGGAAAAAATTTCACATTGCCCATTATGATTGGTGGACATTTCCCTGCGATAGACCAAGTAAATATGCTTATGCTTATAGTGTTTTTGCTTATGAAATAAATATTCTAAAAAAAGACACTTATTTTATGAGTAATTATATGCGTGCTTGTGAACTTTTACTATTGTCTTGGGGTTGGGATATACACACAGCAACAATGCTAAAAAATCGTAAACCAGAACAAACTTGGCAAAATTGGGCTATTCGGCTCTATAAATGTGCCTTATCTTTGCAACAATTTGGTATGGACAACTATTTTCAATCCGTAAAACAATATGCCCTGTTCCTACTCGCAGAAAAACAAAATTTCAACTATTATGGCGAAGATTTAGCACAAATATTTTTAGAATAAAACAACCCCAAAACAACGAAATGAATAAAACATTTTTACAACGTATTTTCGGAATTTCGGCAGACAAAAAAGCTCAAGACGAAACGGTAACTTTTAGCGAATATTTGCAAGCACTTAAATATTTGCCGCAATTTTTGGCAATGGTTTGGCAGACACAGCCCATTAAATTAGCAGCAAGTTTTCTTTTGCGAATACTTACGGCATTGCTTAGCCCTGCAAAATTATATATTGCAAAACTAATTATAGATGAAGTATTACAAATTATCCAAACCAAAAACACAGATTATCAACAACTTTGGTATTACGTGGCTATCGAAATAGCATTGGTATTACTTGGAGAAATTTTGCTGCGGTATATCAATTTGCTGGAATCTTTGTTGGGAGATTTGTTGGCAAATGAAAGTTCTATTCGCCTGATGCAGCACGCAGCTTTATTAGATTTGGAACAGTTTGAAGATGCTACTTTTTATGACAAACTTGACCGAGCAAGAAAAACTACTGTAGGACGTACTTTTTTGTTTGTCAATCTTTTTGCACAATTCCAAGATATAATTTCCTTAGTAGTTTTAGCAGGTGCATTGCTTGTTTTTAACCCCTATTTGTTAGTAGTTTTGGTATTATCTGTAATTCCTGCATTTATTAGCGAAACCTATTTTAATCGCCAAGATTATTCTTTGGCTCGCAGTTGGACACCAGAAAGACGAGAATTAGACTATTTACGTTTGGTGGCAGCAAGTGATGAAACGGCTAAAGAAATCAAAATATTTGCTTTATCTGATTTTCTCATTAACCGTTTCAAGCATTTATCCATCAAATATTACGAAATCAACAAAGTTTTAATTATTCGTAGGGCATTTTGGGGAACTTTGTTGATGATTTTAGGCAATTTATGTTATTATGCGGCCTTTATCTTAATCATTTTGCAGACTTTAGCAGGTGCAATTAGTGTAGGAGATTTAACTTTTTTGAGTGCCTCTTTCAGTCGTTTGCAAGGAAATTTTCAAAGTATTTTGTTGCGTTTTTCACAAATAGCACAAAGTTCTTTGTATTTGCGAGATTTGTTCGAATTTTTAGCCATTCAACCACAAATTACCAATACTCCAAACCCTATCAAAACCCCTACTAAAATTAGCAAAGGTTTTGTCTTCGAGAATGTAGGTTTTAAGTATCCAAACGCAGAAAAATGGGCAATTCGTCATCTAAATTTTTCGTTGCAAGCAGGTGAAAAATTAGCGTTGGTTGGCGAAAATGGTGCAGGCAAAACTACACTTGTCAAGTTACTTGCACGTTTGTATGATTGCACAGAAGGGCGAATTTTATTAGATGGCATAGACATTAAGGAATATAATTTACAAGAACTTAGGCTATTGATTGGGGTAATTTTCCAAGATTTTGTTCGTTTTCAGCTCAATATTTCGGATAATATTGCGGTTGGAAAAATAGAGGAAAGAGAAAATAGCAGTAAAATTGAAAATGCAGCAAAATTAAGTTTAGCAGATTCGGTGGTTGCAAAATTTCCACAAGGTTATGCACAACTTTTGGGCAAACGATTTTCGCAAAAAGGAATAGAATTATCGGGAGGCGAATGGCAGAAAGTAGCTTTAGCACGTGCTTATATGCGAGAGGCACAGGTGCTTATTTTAGATGAACCAACGGCAGCCCTCGATGCACGTGCCGAATTTGAGGTTTTTCAACGATTTGCCGAACTTACCAAAGATAAAAGTGCCGTTTTGATTTCGCACCGTTTTTCGACAGTCCGTATGGCAGATAGAATTATGGTTTTGCAAAATGGACAAGCTGTAGAATTGGGTTCTCACGAAGAATTAATCGCAAAAAATGGAATTTATGCTGAATTATTTAACTTGCAAGCACAAGGTTATCAATAAAATTAGGCTAACCACGCCAAACTAAATTGTTTTACCCAATTAATATGTGGCAAAATTTCTAAAATAGCATATTGCTTTTGTAAGATGTTGTTAATTTTTGAACTATTTTCTTGCGGAATATATTGTAAAATTTTTGTGCAAAAATTTTTATAAAAAAAGCTAAATACCTCAAAATCAGTAAGTTGCAAAGCATAAAAACCTGCAAATAATTGGTTTTCTGCCATATTTTCTATTTTTTCGTTGCTAATGGTATTGCCTATTTGCACCAATAAAGCAAAAGCCACCCAAAGTTTATAAATTGCTTTTTCGGGCTTTTCTATTTGCAAAAGCAAAGCCGAATTACTAATCTGCAAAAATATAGACAGGTCTATTTCTTTGTTAGCAAATATTGCTGCATACTGTTGTTCAAAAACAGTAATTGCATCTGTGGATAATTGATTTTCTAAAATATTGCTGTAATAATTTTGCAAAATAGAGGTATTTATTTTGCTCATTTTGAGCAACTTAGCTATAAATTTTGGCGTTTGTAAAATTGCTGTAAAATTTGCTAATTGGATATTTTCGCTATAGAAAGCAGAAAAACTGCCATTTGGTAAAGCAATATTTTGGGTGCTGTGTGTCCGAAAACTACTGCGAATAAGGACTTTTGTAGCTGCATGAATACGATAATTGCCGAGCAAATTCCAAGATTTGCGTTGCAACATTGCAATATCTATCAGCACATCATATTCCTGCCCAGCAAATTCCTTATCGACAAAGTCTGCAATAAATTGTTTACTAACTTGTTTATTTAATTTGCTATATTCATATTTTCTTGTCGTAATATAAGTAACTTGTATGGTAGGTAAATTGCGATTTTCGCCTTCCAATGCAAAAATTTCTTGACACAAAGTCTTAAAAGTTTCTATTGCCAAATTGCCACAAGGAATATCTTGTTCGAGAATTGCTATTCGCCAAACTCTATGTTCTATTTGCAAATATCCTTCTAATATACACAGTATCAAGGCTTTATGAATACGTGCTATTGCTACAGGACTTAACAAAACTTGTAGAGTATCCAAACCAAATTCTGTATTTGCCAAACTTTGTCTATAATTTTGGGCAAGCCTACGAAAATAATCCTCTTGTAATAATTGCTGTAATGGGGCAAATTGTCGATGTAAAAGATTAAAATCTTCGGTTTTGATTCGCCAAACAGGAAGCCATTGCTCAAAAATTGCATATTTATCTCTTTGTATATCTATATTTTTTTGTGCTTCGGTTTGGTGTATTTCGCCATCTATTTCTATCCAAAGTCCTCTTTTTTCTGCGATTGGATACGGAAATTCCAATACATAATCTACTTTTTGCACACTTTCGGGCATATCTTCAAAAGCCCGTTGTTGTTCCAAAAGTTGAATCCACATATCTCCTGCGCTTGCCAAGTGTTTGTGAATAAAATCTTGTTCAAAACGACTACCTAATTTTTCCCAACTTTCTTGATACGAAATAGCTGCACTAACAGCATTTAATCGTGGTTCTATCAAATGTAAGGCATTAAATAAGCTATTTGCAAGCAATTTTTCGTCATTTTTCCAAAACTCACTAAAAATATTTTCTATGTGTGAGGCTATTTCCTCCTCTATTTCTTGCAATTTTTCGTAACCTACATATTGCCAAAGCAACAAAAAAACATCTTTTTTTGCGAGTTTTTGTGCATGTTGTTGGCTTTGTATTTCTATTTCGGCAATAGAAAGGCTATGTAAAAGTGCTGCTATTTTGTCTTTGTCAAAATGTTGTTGCAATAATTTTACAATTTTTGGCGAAATATAGCTAAGATGATAAGACATAGAAGATAATAAGTAATAGATATAAAATAAGATAAATAAAGCATAACTTATTGATTATCAAACAGTTAAAAATTTATGTTATTATTATTTAATCATACGAGTGCCATTTTTTATAAGTAACAGAAAATCAAATAGTTATGTTTATTAAATGAAGTTATGTAACTAATTGATAATCAATACTTTCTAAGTCTTGACCCGCAGTGGAACTGTTGGAAAGTTTAAAAATGGCACTCCTATTGATTTAAAAAATACTATTTTTTATAATAAGAAATCATAATGCAAGTTGTAAAAAATTATTGAAAATATGACATCTTTTTAAAAGATATGATAGCATAAATCTATTGTTTCATATTTTTGTTTCGACAACAGATAAATAGGAATAGATGCTGTCTAACTAAACAAAATAAAAGGCTAACAATATTGGGTAGCGAAAAGCGGGGCTGAGAAGGTAATTTGAACTTTTGCATAAAAAATAAATTTTTATGCCTATGTGAAAGATGAAAAATAGAAAATACAAATTTTGGCAAGTTGTTGTGTATGCAAAACCCTCTAAAAGCTATTATTTTTTGGCACATCTCTTTATTTCTTTGAACTTTACCATACAAAAATAGGTTTTCATAGGTAACCTTAGCAAAATAGACCGAAACACAAAACAAACAAATATGATGGAAACAATTTGTATAGACTTTGAAAGTACCAACCGTTTTGAGAATATATTTTTAGATTATATGCAACAAAAGGAAGAACTAAAGCCTTTTTATAATTTATTTCCTACGATTGATAATTTTGCAGAACAAATTAAACTAAAAAAAGCAAGTTTTAGCACCCAACAACGCCAGATTTTGCATACTGCTTTGTCTAAGCAATATCAAAATATCCCCAAAAAACCACAAATTGTTATTGACCTTTTATTGCAAGAAAATACATTTACCTTAACCACAGGTCACCAACTCAATATCTTTACAGGCCCGTTATATTTCCATTATAAAATACTTACAGTTATTAATGCTGCTAAAATTTTACGTGCAAAATATCCAAATTATAATTTTGTGCCTATTTATTGGATGGCAAGCGAAGACCATGATGCTGAAGAAATTAGTAATTTTCGGTTATATGGCAAAAAATATGTTTGGGACTCTCAACAAACAGGGGCTGTGGGCAGGTTTCAGCCACAAAGTTTACAAAATATCATAGAACAGACTCCCGAAATGCACAGTATTTTTCAACACGCATATAGCAAATATAATACTTTGGCAGAGGCTACTCGTTATATTGTCAATGAATTATATGCTACAGAAGGGCTTGTGGTTATAGACGGTGATGATGAATTGTTGAAAAAAAGTTTTCAGCCTATTGCACAGCAAGAGCTTTTGCAGGCAGATTCTCATAAATTTATGGAGATGATTTCCAAAAACTTAAGCAATTTGGGATACAAAACACAAGTAAATCCACGAGAAATTAATCTTTTTTATTTGGAGGAAAATTTGCGGGAAAGAATAGTTAAGGAAAGCAAAGATAACCAAACTATTTATAAGATTTTGCATACAAATTTGCAATTTTCGGAAACCGAAATACTCACTTTGTTAGAAACTAAGCCACAAAATTTTAGTCCAAATGTGGTTTTACGTCCTGTTTATCAAGAACTTATTTTGCCAAATGTATCTTATACTGGAGGTCCTGGTGAATTGGCGTATTGGTTGCAATTAAAAGGGGTTTTCAAATCTTTTGGAATTTTATTTCCTATTTTATTGCAAAGAAATCATGTGTTATATTTGACAAAAAAAGACCAAAAAGACCTTCAAAATAAAGATTTAACCGTACAAGATTTATTTTTAGCTCCTGAAATATTGCAAAAAAAATATCTGCAACAAGTATTACAAAACCCAGCAACGATTGATAAAGAATTGTCCAAAATACAAGAAGCTTTTGAAAGCATTAAAAATACTTTGCAAAAAACAGACAAAAGTTTAGAAAAATATGCTATTGCACGTAGCAAAGAATTTGCTAAAAATATAGAAAAAATTGCAAAAAAGTTACAAAAAACACAAGAAAACCGTTTTGCAGTAGATAGTCGTCAAGTACAAAATTTACAAAATAGATTGTATTTGCATAATGGTTTACAAGAAAGAACGGATAATTTTCTAAGTTTTTACTTAAATAATCCTAATTTTTTGAAAGAAATACAGGCAAATATTAATCCCTTTGTGCATCAATTATATGTTATACAAGAATAAAAGATAAGTTGCCTGTTGCCGTAAAATTTCCATTCCTACACTTTATAATGGAAATTTTACAGTCAATATGAAATCTTATTTATACTAAAACTAAAATAATATGATAAAAAACAGCACATAAAGATGTCATCTTTGAAAAAAAGATGACATCTTTGGATAAAACCAATTAATTTTTAGTATAACTTAGCTATTATTCTTTTATAGTTTTCTTTGCGATTAATTTTTGCGGTTGGGGTTTCTATAAATTTTTCAAAAAAATAGATTTCTTTGGGAATTTCATATTTTGCAATTTTTGTAGCCATTTTAGCCATGATAAAGTCTATTTTTTCTTGATTCCACGCACTATCTTCGATAAGCAACACAAGTTTTTCGCCCCAAAAATTATCGGGAATTCCCAGCAATAGCAATCGGTTTTGCATACCTAAATTACACAAAATTTCCTCTATTTGTTGTTCTACTTTTTCTACTTGAATTTTTACGCCACCACTATTTATTACATTATCCACCCTTCCCAAATAGCTAAAACCAACAATATTTCTATTTCTATCATATTCTAATTTTACCAAATCATTGCTTTGTATCCAAAGATTATTTGTTACTAAACCTTTGATTTTCAAGCAATTACGTATATCTACATCAACTTCTATATTTGGCAATAAACTAAAATAAGTAGTATTGGAAAAATTATTTTGTATTGGATTTATTTGTTTGAGGGCAATATGTGAAATGGTTTCGGTCATACCGTATGTGCTATATACAGGCACCGTCAAATGTTTTTGAATGAGTTTTTCGAGAGATACACTAATGGCAGCACCTCCCACAATAATAGCTTGCATTTGGTTTAGCAAGGCTATTTTTTCGGGCATTAGTTCCAAAGTTTGTTGTAATTGTGTGGGAACAAGTGCCACAAAATCTAATTTTATTGTGGTATCTATATTTGCAAAAGGCAAATTAGTAGGTGAAACTACAAATAATTCCCAATCTTTGTGCATAGCACGTACCAGCATCATTTTGCCTCCAATATACTCTGCTTGTAGGCACAATAGGGCTTTTGTACCTGCACCTAATTGCAGTTTTTGGGCAGTCATCTCGGCACTTGCTTGCATCTGTTGGCGAGTGATGGCAATAGTTTTTGGAATACCTGTACTTCCTGAAGTTTGTAATTCAAAAATATTTTCTTTTGCTACAAACCATTTTTTGCAAAATTCTATAATTTTATCGGCATAACTATTTGAAAAAGAAGTAATTGCTACAATATCTTCTTTTGTATAAGTGTTGGTAAAAAGATGAATTTTCATAAAATGTAGCTATAACAATATGGATGGAATTAGGTAAGTTACTAAATTTTGTAATAACTGTAGTGCAGATGTAAGTTTGCATTACAGTTATTACAGCACTTGTTACACTAATGTAAATTACATTACACTAATTGTCTAAGTGCTATTTCAAATGACCTTCTTGCTACTTCTGTACGTGCAGAACTCATAGCGTATGTTTTTTCGAGTGCAGCACGAATTACTGTAGATGTATCTTTAAAAATAGCTCTGTCTGTAATTTCTACTTCACTGTTCATCAAATACGCAAAAACTCTTGCCATACCGCAATTTGCAATAAAATCTGGCACCATTGCCACTTTTTTGTCTGCAAAATCGGCAGTTGCACCAAAAAATATTTCTTTATCATTAAATGGTACATTTGCACCACAAGCTATTAATTCTAATTTTTTGTTGCTTAATCTTTCTATTTGCTCTTTGGTTACCAAACGAGATGCAGCAGCAGGAATAAAAATTTCTGCGTCCATGTCCCATACTTTTTTGCCCATTTCTTCGCTTGAAATTAGGTCTGGAGATACTAATTTATTGCCATCTCTTGTGAGCATTAAATTGCTAATTTCCTCCAAACTAAAACCTTCAGGTTTCATCAATCCGCCATCTCGGTCTGTAATTCCTACAATTTTTACGCCCATCTGTGCCAAATAAAACCCTGCTGCACCACCTACATTGCCCCAACCTTGAATAATTGCACGTTTTTCGCTAAGATTTCCACCCCAAATCGTATAATAATGCAATACAGATTGTGCAACGCCATAACCTGTAATCATATCAGCAATTCTGTATTTTTTGTGCAAAGATGGTGTATATTGTGCATCTTCGATGATTTTTGCAACGCCTTGTCTAAGTTGTCCTAATTTATTTATTTTTTGGGCATCATTCGGTCTGAAATGTCCGTTTACAATACCTTCTTGTGGATGCCACAAACCATATTCTTCGGTCATTGGAATAACCTCTTCTATTTCGTCCACATTCATATCGCCACCTGTGCCATAGTAATTTTTTAGCAATGGCGAAACGGCTCTGTACCATCTTTTCAATACTTCTTTTTTGCGAGAATCACGAGGGTCAAAATTAATTCCAGATTTTGCACCACCAATGGCAGGTCCCGAAACAGTAAATTTTACTTCCATTGTTTTTGCCAAAGATTCTACCTCACGCCTGTCCAAACCCACACGCATACGAGTACCACCACCTGCAGCACCACCACGAAGGGAGTTGATGACCACCCAACCTACAGCTTCAGTTTCCGAATCGTGCCATTCAAAGACGATTTCGGGTTTTTTGTTCTCAAATTTTTCGAGTAATTCAGATAATTGCACCATGTGTTTTGTAAATAGTTATTGTGTAAAATTTTATTGGTAGGTAATTTATTAAACAAAATTAGATAAAATATTCGACTAAACAAATGTAAGTTATAGAGAATGTAGCATAGCCTCGAGGCTTTGTTCCTTATCAAAAAGTTTTACAAATTTGTAAGTAATTGGTAATGAACTAATTATAGAAAAAAGATTTTTAAATTTTCGCTAATTTTATTTATGTAAAATATATTTTGGCTAAAAAAGCTAAAAACTACCTATTGTTTTGTACCTTTTTTTATTTTATATTTGTAGGAACTAATTTAAGACAATACCTATGCTTGCTAATTTAGACAATGAAATCATCTTTAAAAAAGCCTTTACAGACAAAACAGTCTTTAAATCTTTTGTGCGTGATATTTTGGGAATTGAGGTAGAAATAGATAAAATTGAAACCGAAAAAAAATTCAAGCCAAAAATAGGCTATAT
>JBIKRY010000432.1:0-2917 GCA_044348925.1 Bernardetiaceae bacterium | reverse complement strand
AGGAAAAAAAGCAAGCCTTGTTACAAAAATATGAAACCGAAAATGCGGATTTTTGGGCAGACTATGAAACCGTACTGAAATCTATTACAGTTCTTGACCCTGCTTGTGGAAGTGGTGCTTTTTTGACTGCAGTTTTTGATTATTTGTGGGCAGAATGGAAAATTGTTATTAATGCAGGTATAAAATTAGGTACAAAAAAAGAACTCTATCGCAAAGAAGAATGGCAACTCAAAAAAGCTATTGTTCTCAATAATATTTTTGGTGTCGACCTCAATATGGAAAGTGTCGAGATTACAAAACTTGCCTTGTGGTTGCAAACGGCAAGTGCCTATGAACCTCTTTCTGATTTATCGGGCAATGTAAAACGTGGAAATTCTTTGATTGATGATAGAACAATTACCGAATGGGCTTTTGATTGGCAGAAAGAATTTCCGCAAGTATTTGCTAAGCAAGGTTTTGATGTTGTAGTGGGAAATCCGCCTTATGTAAATATAGAACTGATAGATGACAAATCTCGCAAGTTTTTATTAGAGAATTATGTTACTTGTAAAGGTAGAACAGATTTATATGTAGCTTTTATTGAACAAGCACAAAAATTAGTTGCTAAAAATGGGGCAGTTTCTTTTATTATTCCTTATGCTTTTACTAATCAAAATTATGCAGAAATAGCACGAAAACAGTTAGTAGAAGCAACATTTATACGTGAAATAACAGATTTTAGTAGTTTCTATATTTTTGAAGATGCAATAGTAAAAAATATAGTTTTGCGTTTTGAGAATAAAATTTCGCAAAAATTAACCACAATTAGCAAAGCAAATAGCCAACAAGAAATTACCGAAAAGAAATTTACATCTTTTCAAATTCCTCAAACTGACTTTTTGAAATTGAAAGAAAATAGGTTTGAAACTAAAAATATTTACCAAATATTAGATTTAAGGGACAAAATTTGCAAAAATACAGTTTCTCTCGATAAAATTTGTTTTGTGGCTTATGGTGCAAGGCTGAATGAAAAAGATAGCCAAAACGGAAAAGAAAAATACATACACCAAGAAAAACAAAAAGGTTTTAAACCATTTTTAGAAGGTAAAAATATTGACCGTTACCACTTTTCTCAATTTGGTTGGTTAGATTACAAACCCAAAGAACATTACAACTCGATGTTCCCTGAACTTTTTGAGAATGAAAAAATAATGTTTTTGCGAGTTGTAAAAGATAAACTACGCTTTGCGTATGATAATAAAAATTTCTATAACAGCCATACGGTTATAAACTGTGTACGTTATGATAAATTACAAAATGTTGATTATGTTTCTGTAAAAAGTGCTTTGAAAGAAATAGACATAGATTTTGCAAAAAATTATGAATATATCTTTTTATTAGCCTTGCTAAATTCACATTTAATTACTTGGTATTTTAATAATTTTTTGAGTGATGGCATCAATTTTTATCCAAATGATGCTAAAAACTTGCCAATTATTCGTGTAAGTGCTAAGAATCAAGAGCCTATTATTCAAAAAGCAGTGTTAATGCAACAACTTAAAAATGATTTTTATGCTTTTGGCGAAAATGTATTAGATGTTTTTAAGTCAGATTTTCAAAATAAAAAAATTAGTACAAAACTAAATTTGTGGTATGAAATGACTTTTGAGGAATTTGCTTCAGAAATTGTCAAATGTGGCGGAAAAGTAAGTTCTAAGCAAAAATTTGATTATATTCCTTTGTTCAAAGAACAAAAGGAAAAAGCAATGAATATGGTAAACCTCATCACCCAAACCGACCAAGAAATAGACAATTTGGTGTATGAACTGTATGAATTGAGTGCGGAGGAAATTGAGATGATAGAAAAGCTGTAAGTGTGTTAGTTTTGTCATTCTAAGCGGGGCTGCCATCAGCAAAGCGAAGAATCTGAATTATTGTTTTTTGATGTAAAAACACCAGATTCTTCGCAAGTTGGTGGTTTCCCTACTCAAAATTATAAATATTGTTATCTAATTATTCATTCAAAATCAAATATTTTAGTTGCCTTAGTGCATACACAACTTGCAATAAATCTTTTTTCTCAGTAGCAAAAAACTGTCTGCTTGTGCAATATTCTTTACCTACTAAGGTAGCTAAATTCCAAGTTGCACCAATTAAAAAACCGCCATAAATTGGCTTATTATCATTATTTTCTTTTTGTGCAGCCAACATTGCCAATAACATTTGTGCCTCTGGGTCTTTTTTCTCTCCTTTTGCTTTCTTAAATTCCTGCAAGAAAAAGTAAGGGTGAGTTGGCGTTTTGAAAATAGAAGAAGCCGAAACCATGCAATCACAAATCACAGAAATACTGTATTCATTGATTTCAGAGTACAAAGGTCTTTCGTAAAAAACTCTAATTTTATTAGCTATATCTATATCTGCAATTTCAAATAAAGGGGCTATCAAACGAATTTTTATTTCTTCCTCATTTAGATAATCACTCGAAACAAGCATTTCATTATGCACCTTATCTAATTGTTTTTGCTCAAAAGCATCAAGTTCAAAAGGTTTATTGAGCCAATTATCTAAGTGTGTGCAAATTCCACTTCTTTCTAACTTAAAAACCTCTGCAATGAGAGCAAGGTCAAACGGCATTTTTTTAAGTTCCATATTTCATTACATTTTTATTTTACAAAGATACAAAAACTATTAGATAATTTATAAATCTAAAATTTAGTTTATTAGTTTTTGGGAAATTAAGTAATTTTTGAAATTTTATATTTCGCAAATTTAACTTTAAAATACATATTTTGTCAAAAATAGCTTTTCAAAGCATACTATTTAACGTGAACTAAGGATTAATTTATTGATAATCAACAAGTTATAAGTAAAATATATAATAAATAAGTTGCGTAACAACCGTATATTCGCCTTTAGGCGGGGCTGCCTAAGCAAATGA
>JBIKRY010000203.1:0-8747 GCA_044348925.1 Bernardetiaceae bacterium | reverse complement strand
CTTTGCAACCTCTGTTTTTGAGAGTGCAATCACTGTATTGTTGTTGCCTTGCGAAAGAATATAGTTTTTCATTGTATTAATTTTTTATGATGCAAAAATCAATGTTTATTTTCCTTCTTGTAAGTTATATTCAATACCTAAACCACAAATAGGTATTTTCCTTTTTAGACGATACATTACGCCAATACTCACAGAATACCAATCACGTTTTAGCGGATTCGGTATCATTCCAAGAGAATAAAACAAACTATATGCAAATTGTGCTTGCAAATCAATCCTATGATTTATTGCCCATAAAACACCAACCGAAGGCGAAATTCCTGCGTTGGTTTCCGAAAATTGATAATTTTGTGTAGTAGTTGTTGCAACAGTTTCTACAACCCGATGCGTATTTCCCATAATATACGCCCCAATATCAAGACCTAAATAAGGTTTTATCTTTTTTGTTAAAATAAAATAATTAAATCTTCCGGTAATATTTGTTATACTAAAACTTTTATAAGAAATACTTTCGCCACCTGTGTTATAAGGAATTGTATAAGCATATTTTTCCCAAAAATTTACATAACCTAAATTTACACCAATACCAATATGTTTATATTTGTAAAGTCCTGTAATACCAAAACCCGCACCTGTTCCTGCATATTGCAAGTTAGTTGTTGCAAAACTTACATTGGTATTCACGCCTAATACGACTTGTGCTTGTGCAAAAGTTGTAGAAAATAGTAATAGCAAAAATATGTGAATATAGTTTTTCATTGTATGAGTTTGTAAATTTTATTTCTAATTATTCAGTCCATTCTTCTAAACTTTCTTTTCAATTTTTTTCATTTTTAGATTTTTGGTGTTATTTTTCTATTGACTTCTTTATTTCTACACATTCCATAACTTTTGCAACAACTTCTAACATTTTTTTCATTTTTAGGCTTGATAATTTACCTAAAACCAAATCTTTACGCACAGTTACAATTTTATTACAACGAACTTCGCTTATTTGTGAAATTGGTATTGACAAACTTTCATTTGTAAGCATAACAGAAAATTTATCCTTGCGTAAGATAGATGTTATTTGTGCTATTAATAAATCATTATCTAAATTATTTGATATTTCATTGCTAATAACTAATGCAGGTCTTGCTTTTGTCATCGTTGGATTATCAGAAAACGGATAGCTAACCCAAACAATATCTCCTTGTTTATACATTTTCGTCAGCTTTAAATTGTTCATACAAACTGTCCCAAACATCATTTTCAGGTTCATTCCATTCTTCAAAACTTGCATTGGCAAGTGTATAAAAACCGTCATTTGTACTTGTTTCTATGGGGGTAATAGCTACAAACTGCATTTGTTTGAGCATTTCATACAATAGCAAAGCAAAATCATCATTCTGAACACTAATATTAAAATTTCTCATCGTTTTGTTATTTTGTATTAGTTCGTAAATTTTGTTATTACTTTCATTGATTATTCCATTGTTCTAAACTTTACTTTTTCAACACATAATTTACCTCTTTCTTTGGCACATATTCTTTGGCTATCAAGGTACTTACTAAATCTGCTACGGTTAATTTATCTTGTTGCCAATCTTTTTTAGAAATAATATAAATTTTTCTTTTTGGTAAAAATTTATCTATAATAGCCGTAATGCCAATTAATAAAGATATTATCAAACATATTCCTATAATTAAAAAAAACTCCGTAATAATCACATAAACAAAACCAATAATCAATAACCAACCTAACATTTTAAATAGCCATTCAGTTAATACAGACTGTTTTTCAATTTCATTTTTAATTCCAAACTTATCTACAAAGTTTATGAACATATCTTCGCTATCAACTCCCAAATGATTTTCCATCGTAGAATAAAGCCCAATTTCTTTATCCTCACAACCTGTATTTTCTTTCACAAACTCACGTACCTGCGTGTACGCATTGCGAAGTTCAGCAAAAGTAATTTCTTGTGTTTGCATCATTACATATTTATAATTTCCACCAAATAACTCGTCATAAAATTGAAAATCAAATCTAATTGTTGTATCGTATAAGTATTACTACACTGCGAAAAAACTTGTTGTTCTAAAAATGCAAATTGCCACACATCACCATTAGACACAATTCCCATAATTTTCATAGCTTTGTTACTGTTTAGTTGTTGCAAAGCATACATTTCTGCACTACATTGTCCCCAACCTGCCGAAAAATCATCTTTTTTAGCTTTCACAACTGCCAAATAAGGCTGTTCCAAAAATATTTTTCCTCTCTTAGATTTTTTTGCCAACACATAATCAGGATAACCTGTAAACATAGCATCAAATTCAAGCATCGGGTGGCTAAAAATGGCAAAAACATCTTTATATTGCAACCAAACTGCTTTTAAAATCGGAAACAAAATACTTTCACCAATAGCATTTTCAGAAACTTTATAATGAATTTCAGAAGTATTAAAACTTATCTCCTCATGCAAACTTTTTGGTGCTGCATATTGCATCACATAATCACAGTCTTGTTCTCTATAAGATAAATTACAAGTAGTCAATACTTGTTCTAAACTCTTAAATGTTGTAAAAGCCATGATAATAAAGTTAAATTATTTTAATGTTACGTATTTGTTACAAAAATAATCTTATTTTTGACATAAAAAAATTGCTTAATTGCTTATGCAAATATATTTAATTTTTGTTTGCAAAACTTGTTAAAAATTTGTTTAAAAAAGTAATATTTTTGCTACAATAGCTTGTTATTTGGAAATATTTTTTAAAATTTGCTTACACAAAGAGATAAAATAGCCAAAAAAGAGAATATTTTTTGTAAAAAATGAACTTTTCTACTTTTAACATACTTTAACAAGGTAGTATTACAAGATAGAAAACTATGGAAAGTAAGAAAAATAAAATCAATAAATTGCAAGCCTGTGATAAACCAAATTGTTTTATGCGTTTTGTTACTGAGTATTGCCAAAAAGTAAGTAAAGATAGTTCTCATACGCCTGACGCACCTTGTCCGTATGAAGAAATGTTTAATGATGCACAATATCCTTTGGCTTGTGTGTGTGAGTGTGAGCAATGTAAATCGTATATAGAATCGGAGGAGAGGTTGGTGAGTTTGCTCAAAAAGAAAGATTGCACCTCGCCTTGTCCTTGTGATTTGGAAGACAGTATTCGCCACCAAGTAGAAGCCATTTTGCCGAGCTAAAAGCCTAAATTTTATCCAATGTTAGAAATTTATTTTGTCCGCCATACCAGCGTAGGTGTTAGCAAAGCTGTTTGCTATGGAAAAAGTGATGTCGAATTAAGTGAAAATTTTGTCTATGAAAAAGCCACTGTTTGGGATAAACTCTACCAATCGGGTGCTTTTTCGCAGGCAGAAAGTCCGCATTTTTATTCGAGTCCTTTGCAAAGATGCCACTTATTAGCCCAACATATTCAAAGCCAACACAAAGCAGATTTGCCTATTGCATTAGATGCACGCATACAAGAAATGGATTTTGGAGATTGGGAAATGCAAAAATGGGATAATTTGCCGATTGATTCTTTTCAAGCGTGGATGAATGCCTTTGTAAATACGCCTGTGCCAAATGGCGAAAATTTTATGGCTTTGTATAACCGTACTACCGATTTTTTGCATCATCTGGTAGAAAAACACGATAAATCCAATAGCTTACAAACCAAAACTATTTTTGTTTTTGCCCATGCAGGTTCTATCCGCACCATGTTATCTTATTGTTTGGGAATGCCTTTAGAAAATACGTTTCGTTTTGGTATGGAATATGGGGCAGTTTCGCGTGTAAGATATACAGAAGGCTATTGGAAAGTAGATTTTGTAAATAGATAAACTAATCGTACATTTTCCTACACATATTTGTTATTCCTAATTGACAACCAAAAATGTATCACACACAAAATCTTATTCTCTCTGATTTGCAAACTTTGCAAAAAATTAGGCGAATAGCCTATCAAATTTATGAAAATAATTTTGATGAGAAAGCCATTGTACTTGCAGGTATTACGCCAAATGGCACACAATTAACCAATTTATTACAAGAAGAATTACAAAAAATTACGGATATTCCCATTAGTTCTACCAGCTTACAAAAACAAGAACCAACCAATTTGGACACTATTCCAAGCTATAGACTTGCTTGTGCACCTCAAAATATAGAGAATAAAGTGGTAATTGTGGTAGATGATGTATTACATACGGGCAAAACTTTGATTTATGCCTTGCACCCATTGTTGAATATTCCTGTAAAAAAAATTCAAACTGTAGTATTAGTCAAACGTGCTTACCAACAATTTCCGATTCATGCAGATTATGTAGGTTATGCCCTTTCTACCACTATTTTGCAACATGTGCATGTAGAATTGCTAAAAAAATCTGAGCTTGGTGTGTATCTGTTTTAATATATTTTTTACAGATTCGATTAGCAATTTGTATTCGAGCTTCGAGGCTATAGTACAAGTTGCTAATTTTTAGACTAATAGACGTTATGAAGGTTTGTAGCATAGACTTTAGTTTGTGCTTTAAAATTATTGATAATCAAGGACTTACAAGCACAGACTAAGGCGTCCCCGACTAAAGTCCAATGCTACAGAATTTAATAATCTATAATGTATAATCATTTTTTTCTCAAGGCATTTAAGCTACCATAACAAAAGCCCACATATTCCTATCACAAAGGCAAATTTACCGCCTATTTCTACCCCAAAATACTCCTTCTAAAAAAAGATATATATTTTTTAACTTTTTTTTAGTTTTCGTACAACCATTTTGCAAGTCAGTTACTCTTTATAATGAGAATTTGAAAAAGATATAGTTTTTGTGGCAAAGCCGAAAATTGTATCTCGATAATTAGGTTTTTAAAAAGCAGGTGCTTTGGATAAAATTAGAGAAAACTTTGCAAAAATTAGTAACACATTCTTAAACTGCTTAAACTTGTGGTGTACATTCAGCCTTATTCGAAATTGATAAATCCCGAAAATAGCATCATTCAGCAATGTCTGCAAAATGATAGATTGGCACAACGCCAACTTTATGAAAAATATAAATCCGCTATGTTTTCGGTAGCTTATCGGATTTTGGCAGACTATGACGAGGCAAATGATGCTTTGCAGGAGGCTTTTATTGCAGCTTTTGGAGATTTAGCATCTTTTAGGCAAGACTCCTCGTTTGGGGCATGGCTCAAGACCATTGTCGTTAGAAAGGCTTTGTACAAAAATAAGTGGCGGCGTAAACACGAATCTTATGAAACAGTTTTAGGGCAGGAAACACCAATGTGGCACGATGCCTTGACAGGCGAAATTTTGGATAAGGCTATTCGTAGCCTACCTGATGGCTATCGTGCCGTGTTTTCTCTCATCGAGATTGAAGGCTATTCGCACAAAGAAACTGCCGAACTTTTGCAAATTTCGGAGGGGACAAGCAAATCTCAACTATTTCACGCAAAAAAACAGTTGCAAGAAAGTTTGAAGGAACTAAGGTAAAAAATACTTATATTTTAAAAACAATGAAAACAAAGATAAATATTCTTTTTTTGCTGTGCTTTTGTCTTAGCAAATTATATGCACAAAGCACAGAAATCACCTTGTCTGTTATGCAAAGCAAAGATAAATCTTGGCAAGGCATAAAGTTACGAGATAAAAGACACAACAAATGGAGTCTTGCCTCAAAATTATTACAAGCAAACAAAGATGGTAAATTACAAGCATATAGTTATGATATACAAAATGATACAAATTTAGTTACTATCACATATTCGCAAGTTGCTAAAAATATGAAATTGCCAATAGATAGCGAAGAAGAACAAATTGTTGAATCTTTACAAAAGCCAACCAAAGATACAATACCGAATTTGAATTTTATAGCAGATAGCACACCTAACTATTTTCTAAATGATATAAAAGGTTTGCAAATTATTAATATTGAAAGTGAAAAGTATTTTGCTTTGATTCTGCCCGCAAAGATAAGACCTGAAAATAAAGATTTTACGATAGCTATTTATAAAATTTCAGAGGTAGAAAAAGTATTTAAGTTTAAAATTAAGTTGGAATATTTGTTATGTAAAGAGTGCAATTTTGAAGATGACGAAAATACAGATAAAAAATTTGTTGCAAATCCGTCCATGCCTGAATTTGAATACAGAGAAAAAAAAGAGTAAAAAAGGACATTCGCCTTTAGGCGAATGAAACATAAATTATACTTTATTTGCCTTCAGGCAAATGTCCTTAACATGATAAAACTTAAAATCAACATGAAAAACAAAGATAAAAACTTACAAAAAGCTATTGAAGACTTGCCCAAATATGAACCTAAAGATGACCTTTGGGAAAAAATAGAGGCAACTCTGGAACAACAAAATAGCAAAGCAGGCAATGCAAAAACAGATACAAGCATTGCCCCAAAAAAATTATTTCCTTTTGGATTTTGGAAAAATTCTAACAAAATTACTCCAAAAATGGCTATTGCTGCTTCCGTTGCCTCTACTATTTTGGTCAGCACTTGGTTGTATTTGGGCAATAAAGGCAATTCGGAGGCAGAAACCAATGCCAAATTGTTGGCTACGATTCAAAAAATATCTGATGTGCAACCTATATTTTCTAATACAGATGTTGCTTTTCAACATTTGGTAGTAGATGGCGAAAAAGGTGCAAAATTTAATCTGCCAAATGGTACAAAAATTCTTGTTCCACAAGATGCTTTTGTCGACAAAAACAACAAAGCTATTGTAGGAAAAGTAGATTTGGAATACAGAGAATTTCATGAGGCAGCCGAAATATTAGCTTCAGGAATTCCAATGGTTTATGATTCGGCAGGTATCAAACAACAGTTTGAATCGGCAGGAATGTTTGAAATACGTGGTTTTCAGGATAATAAACCCGTTTTTATTGCCAAAAATAAAACGATTGCTGTAGATATGGCAAGTTTTGTAACAGGAGATAATTTTCGTTTCTATTATTTTGACCAAACCAATACTAAAGATGTTGCCTATCACTCTCCTTTTTTTACTGCTGCGTATGCACAAACTGCTATACAAAAAGATACTGCCAATAGCGTAGTGCAAACACAAAAAACTTCACAAGGTTATTGGAAATATCTTGGCATGAATGCAAGTAAAATAAATACGGATAAACTTGCAAAAATAGATTCTGTGGTACAGGCTTTTAGCAAAAATTATCAAAGCAAAATAGAAGCCGAAAAAGCAATAATTGCTGCAGAAAGCAAGAAATTGGAGGCAGAAAATAGGCAAATACAAAATCATAATGTCCGATTACAAGAAACTCAAAATATGTTTCGTCTAAAATTTGACACCGAAAAATATCCAGAATTAGCAGCTTTTGAAAATATTTCTTGGGAATATACAGGCGAAAAAGTTGCAAACAAAAACCCTTTTGCTCCCAAAAATGATTGGATTTTTGAAAGGCAATGGCGAGAAATAGAATTAACACAAAGTTTGTTTAGACCAATAGCATTAAAAGGACAACCTGGTGAGGTAACAGACGTAGAATTTTCGTCAAATGGAAAATTTATTGCAACAGCAGCAGGTGGAAGTGCCAAGATTTGGGACATCAATGGAAAATTACTACATACTCTCGATGAACACGCAGGCGTAGTAAAACAAGTAGATTTTTCAAAAGACTCTAAATTTGTGCTTACTGTAACCAATACATTTATCAATCTTTGGAATATCGAAGGCAAACTTTTACAAACATACGGCAACAACCCAACGGTAATTGGAAAAGTGTTTTTTGCAGATGATGACAAAAAAATTGTGGCTTACATAGGAGACCATCTAAAAGTTTGGGATTTGAACGGAAATACAGTGGCAGATATTGTGCAGGGCGACAAGCAAGAGATTACAGATTTTGCACAAATACCTACACAAAATAGTAAATATTCCTTAAAAATAACAAAGGAAAATAAAGTAGAAATTTATGAAAATAATACTTTGGTAAAAATTATTTCGGGACACCAAAATACCATTCAAAATTATTATTTTTCGGCAGACGGCAAAATGCTTGTAACTATTTCTAATGACCGTACTGCAAAAGTGTGGAATGTGGAAGATAACTTTAAATTGCTTAGTAATTTGCGTATTCATAAAGCAGGATTAGATATGGCTTGTATTTCGCCTGATGGTACATCTATTGTAAGTGTGGCAAATGATGAGAAAAATAAAAGTGTTTTCAAAGATGATGCTGTGTATTTGTGGAAACGCAGAACCCCACAAGATGCAAGCATTTATGAAATGAATTTGTATTGCAAACCCGAAACCAATGCGGAAAATATGCAATTTGGCAATAATATGTCGTTTTTTACGACTATCTATCGAGAAAATAACCAAAATCAGCTCATAAATAGCAAAGCTAATCCAATGTTGGCAAAACGAATGGCAGATTTGGATAAGTTAATCAACGACTATCAAAGTGCGGTGGCTTTGCGTAAAGCAGCCGAAGAAATTCGTTTGGCAAACGAAGCAAATCTCTTGCGGGCTTATCAAGTCAGTTATTTTGGGATTCATAATTGGGATAGACCAATGGAACAAGAAAATACTTTTGCTTTGCAGGCAACATTTACTTTGGATAGTGCCATTGCTAAAAATATTACACAATATAACAATATTAGAGTATTTTTGATTACAGGACAAAATAATACCATTGTCCAAGCATTAAATATGCACGGCAAAAACTCTATTCGCACCTTAAAAAATGTAAGTAATCAATTTGTGGCGGTATTACCAAACAACCAA
>JBIKRY010000149.1:0-10835 GCA_044348925.1 Bernardetiaceae bacterium | reverse complement strand
AATTCTTTTTTCTTGTTGTCTATTTCGTAATGCAAACAAAATAGATTTTTCACCGATTTAAGAAAATCTGCTACAGTCATATCGGGAACATAATCTGCATAAAACAGATTTCCATTAATTACATTGGTAACAGTAATTTCGCCTGCTTGTTGGTACAAATAATTTCCATTATTATCCAACACATCTACAGGCTCTCCTTGTGTAACAGTTTGTCCAAAAGCCAAAATTTTGTTGTTAAACAAAATCACTTTTGCCACTTGTGCAGCTTTTTGGGCAAATTCTGGGTTTCTATTACTGACCAAATGCCAATTTGGATTTTGCAAATGATAGCCTAATCTTTTGATAAGTAAGTTAAAAATAGCTTGTAATTTGAGAAATGGCACAGGATAACCCGCATCATCGACTGTTCTTGGCAACAAAAAAGCACCGTTTTTGTACCGATTGTAAAACTTGTTTTGCATTTTACACACAGGAAATACTACAGGCGAATCTGGAGTAGTAATGGTTTTTTGCATTTCGGCTTGCAAATCTGTAGTTTCAAAAACATATTCTTCGCCCTGCAAAATATCTGCAATTTTGACTTTGCTAAGACTTGCCAAATCTGCAAGCCCAAAAATAAAATTGCCCGAATAATACTCTTTCGTTGCTTCACGCAAACGAAACTTTCCCACAAACAACACATTGTTTTTGTAAAAAAGTCTTGCCTCGTTTTCGACAAAAGTCTCCTGTTTAGTCCTACTTGCAAGTTGTTCGGGACTGCCAAAAATATACGAACTATTGGCATCTACCACAAGTTTAAACGTAGATGTGCGACTACCATGCAAATATTCGGTATCAAAAATCAAGCTATTTATATCAAAACTTACAAGTTGCTTAGCAAGTAACTTGCAAATAATTCCGTTAATTTCTATCTGTAACATAATTTATGATTTATTCAATGATTTATGATTTATGATTTATGATTTATGATTTAGTTTTTTTATTAGCTTGCATAAATGATTTATGATTTTTTTGTTAGCTTGCATAAAAAAATCATAAATCATTGAATAAATCATAAATCATAAATAAATTTATGTCTAATATAACTAAGGAAAAAAGTTTTGCTTTGGCTTTACGTGTTGTCAAATTATATCAACATCTTACACAAAGAGAACAAAACAGAGAATTTGTACTATCTAAACAACTTTTGCGGTCTGGTACTTCCGTTGGTGCAAATATTCGCGAAGCTATCAATGCGGAAAGTACTGCTGACTTTATTCATAAATTGGCTATTGCTCAAAAAGAGTGTGATGAGAGTTGCTATTGGTTAGAGCTACTACATCAAAGTAATTACTTAACAGAACAGGAATTTATTTCTATTCACAGAGATTGTTCGGAAATGTTGAAAATAATTCGTTCAATTATCTTGACAAAAAAGCAAAGCAAATCATAAATCATAATTCGTAGATTCAAGTTTGAAAAGAAATTTTATTTTTATTTAAAATCTGTATTGGTGTATCAAAATTTAGTGTTTTTATAGGTCGCAGATGCAACTTTGAAATGCAATTTTATTAGTGTTTTGCTTTATATTTTAGGTTAAAATAAAATGTGTATTTGCTATTGTTTAGCTTGTAATTTTAGCAAAAAAGTATTTTTAATAATATTTTTTGAATTTTTTATTGCTTTTTTATAATTTAGTTTTATTTTTGGGAAATATAGGCAAGGTGCGTATATTAGGTTTGATAGCCATTTTAAACAAACAACAAAGCAAATGGAAAATAATGAATTTATCCCAGACGCAGAAGAAGAGTTATATGAGGCAGCAGCCGATAAGATAATTGAGAAAATGCGTAAAGTCAGAAATGATGTAAAAAGTTATGAAAGGAGTTGGATATGGGAACTAATCCAAAATGCAAAGGACAATGTTGCAGGTGATTTCCCAAATCAAAAAGTTTCAATCAAACTTGAAGTAACATCAACAAATTTACTGTTTTCCCACAACTACGGCTACTTCACTTGGCGAAATGTTACAGGCATTGTAAGACAAGTAAATAAGAAAGACATTAAAAATGATGATGAAACTACAAATAAGCCTATCATAATAGGCAGGTTTGGGACAGGTTTTATGACAACACACCTCTTGTCAAAAAAGATAGATGTTAAGGCGTTGTACTTTAAGAATAACACTTTTAAAAAATTTGTAGAGTTTCCCATTGACCGCACAGACATTGAGAAAGACTTTCTTGTTAGTAGCATAAGAAACTCTTTTGAAATTGCACAAAATAGCGTAAATAATGCTGTTTCACTACCCAAAGAAAACATTGACTTTTCAGATTACAATTCTGTATTTTCATATCAACTTGATGAAAATGCACAAAAAACCGCACAAGTAGGAATAAACGACCTCTTTCATTCTTTGCCCTATACATTAGTTTTTGTGGACGGAATTGAAAAAGTGATAATTGATAATCTTGGTGTTTCTACCTCTTTCGTAAAAGTAGAAAGAGAACCACTCTCATCAAATGTTAATTTGGTTCACATCAGTAAAACTACTCAAAACCAAATTGAAACTTTGGTTTTTGCTTACCTAAAAAAATCAGTTAAAAGAAAGTACAAAGGAAAAGAAATTGATGTAGATGTAAAGATTGCGTTGCCTTTGCAGTCCAACGCCAGCACTTACAATATTCTTTCTATTCAAAAAAATCTACCTTTTATTTTCCTTGACTTCCCATTGATTGGAACAGAAAACTTTTACTTTCCTATAATCATCAATTTTCCTTTATTTGAACCTACCGAGCCGAGAGATGGAGTTTATTTGGAAGAACAAGGCGAAGAAAGTCTTGCAAACCAAGAAATTTTTAAGGTAAGTTTAGAGTTAATAATTGGACTAACTGATTTTGCTGTTGCTAACAAATGGAGTAATTTATACAATTTAGCAAAAACAGATTTGCCCGAAGAACGAAAAGGATTTTCTAAAACTTGGTTCAGGGCAAATATACAAAAACCTATTCGCACTCATTTGCTCAAATCTGAAATTGTGCAGACTGAAACAAGCAGAATTTTACTTGAAAATGCTTTGTTTCCTTATGCAGCAGAAAGCAGAATTGAAAAGGTTTGGCATTTAGCAAAAGTTCTACACAAAGACAAGTTGCCTAAGTTGGAGCATATTCACGAGTGGCACAAAATAATAGATAACGATTGGGGAAAAGACTTGCGGTATGACCTTAAAAAAATGGTTATAGAAATAGCAAGCCACAGCAGTATTACAAATTTGATGTCAAGAGTTGGTTTGGGTGAGCAAGAAACTTTGTCTTGGCTTAATAGCGTAATTGAGTTTGTGGTAAGCGAAGATGAAAAATTGCTTACTGATTATGCAATTATTCCAAACCAATACGGAGATTTTAAAAAGAAAGAAAATCTTTGGGCAGATGAAAGTGTTTCAGAAGAACTGAAAGACGTTTTAAAAATCCTTCAAGACGATTGGCGTTTAAATTTGCGACATAAATCTATTCCAGCCTATCAACCAACTACCAAGAAAGGCATTGATGATATTGTGAGCAGGATAAACATAATTATTAAGACTAATAGTGTTCCTACAATTAAAACAGCAGTTTTAGACTTGCTTAGTTGCTTTCCAAGTTCTAATGAACTACCCAAAGAAAGAAACGAATTTTGGAATTTTGCCAAAAATTTCTATTCAAATACTCCTGATAAAAAAGGCTTAGAAAATTGGACAAAATCCGTTGCAGTTTGGGAAGAATGCGATAAGTGGTTTATGAAAAACCTAATTTACGATATTTCACAGTATCAAAATACAAGCCGATTAACAACTTATCTAAATTCTGATAGTCTTGCTTGGTTGCATAAATTCATAAACTTTGTTTCAGAACAACAGTTGGAAACGCATTTGAACAACTACGCAATTTTACCCAATCAAAAGGGAGATTTTAAGAAGAAAACGGAACTATCTGTTGAAGATGAAGATAAAATTTTCCACAAACTTATTGGCGATACGCTAAAAGATATTTTGGAACTTTTGGGCTACGATTGTCGTGCTGAATTGCTTGCAACTGAAATTGCACTTAGTATTGATGGCAAAACACAAACCACGAAAGAGATTGCCCAAAAAATTACTGAAAAGGTACAACAACTTTTGCGTGAAGAAGGGCTGAAACACCGACAAGAAAGTACAAAACAAGTATTTTCTAAACTTTTGCTTTGGTTTCACGAAAACGAACCACAAGCAGAAGAATATTTTGCCGATTTGTACGAAAAACGCCACCGCCTAAGAAGTGATGACGAAATTATTACCGACATCAAATTTAGGCAATCTTTATTAAGTAATTCCAATGGTTACTCAGAAAAGGAAATATTAGAATTAGTAAACACGCCCAAAGAAATCTTACTTACAGCAGTTCAATTATCTAAAAATGATTTGAAAGGTTTGCTTGCAAATAGAGAAGAATTTATTTTGCAGGAAGCGGAAAAAATCAAAAAGCAACGAAAAGAAATAAAAGACGAAATGGAATTAATTGCTGCAGGTGTAACCTCTTTGGAATTAATTCCAGACCTAAATAAAGCCTCAACAACACTATTTTTTGAAAATGCTACATTCACATCAGGCGGTTGGGATTATGTAAAAAGCATTATTTCAAGAGCAGTCCAACGTGTTTTAGAGTATCTAATGAAAAATCCAAGATACAAGTTTTCAAATGATATTGGGGTATTGATGATTTCAGCACAAACGCCAACAGTAATAACAGGTGTGTTTAAGGATGAACAACCAATAAATCTTGTTATAAGACCATCAGACGGTCAGAAAGTTCACGTTTACTACGGAGCAGAATTTAAAACCTTGTTGCTTGAAAATACGGAATTTTGGATTGACAACGGATATGATACACCTGAGCTATTGACTATTGGTAAGATTTTGCAATACACTGAAACAGAGATAATTCCATTGTATGCTAAGCGACTGAAATAACCCCAACATTATATCTATAAAAAAGTGCAGCAATGCTAATATATAAGCTATGTATGCTTTTTTGCTAAAGTCCATTTCTTCATAAATAATTTTTGGTTATATTTAATTTTAGGCTAATAGCAAAAAAATCAGCAATTCCCACTTTGGCAATTCAATGGTCAATTTTTGATATTTCTATGATTTAAAGCAAGTTAATATTTTATGTCCAAAAGTTTTATCCCTAAAAAAGCCCTTATTTTATAGCAGAACTATATTTTTTCTTCAAATCCTGTGAAAATTTCGCACAACTCTACCAAGAGTTGGCAAATCCCGAAATGGTAAAATTGGAATAAATTGTCAAAGTGGGAATTGCTGCAAAAAAATGCATGATTATCTAAGTTGTTGATTATCAAAAACTTAGGTAATCATACATACGGCAAAAATATACACTGATGTAGGTAATTACTTGAAAAATATGTTTATGTATTCATTAAATCTATGCTATTTTTGTGATACAAAGTATTGATTTACAAGTATTTAGCTTATTAGACATTTTTTGCCACTACCAACTATAGACATGTACTACAACTGCACAATTTACATGAAATAGTTGTAAGGAGGAATTTACATATCCAAAAACTTGCTACCTTTGCCATAAACTAAACCAATAACCACATGACCTTATCGGACAATTTTGCAATAATAGACGAAAAATTATTGACCATCGACCAAATTAAAGATATTTTTTCCAAAAAACTACTTTTACAACTTTCTTCGCATAGCAAGCAAAAAATACAAGCAGGCAGAACTTATTTAGAAAGCAAATTACACGCAAATAGCCCAGCAATTTATGGTATTAATACAGGTTTTGGGGCATTATGCAATCATCATATTAGCTTTGTAGATATGGCAGATTTGCAAGCAAATTTAGTCCGTTCTCACGCCTGCGGTTTGGGTGCAGAAGTGCCTCCAGAAATTGTAAAACTTATGTTATTGCTCAAAATTCAATCTTTGAGTTTTGGTAATTCGGGAGTCTTGGTAGAAACTGTAGAAAGATTAATCTATTTTTTTAATAGCAATATTTTACCTGTTATTTATCAACAAGGTTCTTTGGGGGCATCTGGCGATTTAGCACCGTTGGCACATCTTAGCCTTCCATTGATGGGCGAAGGTGAAGTATATTACCAAGACAAAAAAATAAGTTCACAAGCATTGCACCAAACTTTAGGACTAAAACCCTTGGTATTGCAAGCAAAAGAAGGCTTGGCACTGCTCAATGGTACGCAATTTATGACAGCCTACGGAGTTTGGATTTTGTTGCAAGCCGAACAACTCAATCAATGGGCAGATACTATTGCAGCCATAAGTTTAGATGCTTTTGATGGACGTATAGAGCCTTTTGATGACTTAATACAGCAAATTAGACCACATAAAGGACAAATAAGCACCGCCAAAAAAATTAGAGAATTATTGGCAGGCAGCGAAATCATTGCCCAACACAAAAATCACGTACAAGACCCCTACTCTTTTCGTTGTATTCCACAAGTACATGGGGCTTCGAAAGATGCCATTGCGTATGTATTGCAAGTATTTACCACAGAAATAAATTCAGTTACCGATAACCCAAATTTATTTCCAGAAGAAGACAAAATTATTTCGGGAGGCAATTTTCATGGGCAAACATTGGCATTAAGTTTTGATTTTTTATGTTTGGCAATAGCTGAATTAGGCAATATTTCGGAACGAAGAACCTATCAATTAATTTCGGGAACTCGCAATTTGCCCGCATTTTTGGCAGTACATTCAGGTTTACATTCAGGCTTAATGATTACCCAATATACGGCTGCGTCTATAGTGAGTCAAAGCAAGCAACTTTGTACGCCTGCCTCTGCGGATAGCATTGTATCCTCTAACGGACAAGAAGACCACGTAAGTATGGGAGCAAATGCAGCTACAAAAACTTTTTTGGTTGCCGAAAATACCAAAAAAGTGTTGGCAATAGAACTCTTAACTGCTACGCAAGCTATTCATTTTAGAAAACCACTAAAAACCTCCCCTATCCTCGAAAAAATTATTGCTGAATATCGTGAAATAGTAAGTTTTATAGAAAAAGACCGTTATTTGCACGAAGATATGCAAAAAACTATTAGCTTTTTGGACAGAATATTCTAGTGTTAAATTAAAAGTGTGGAAAGTTTGTTTGTTATTCATGTCCCCACAGCCAACTCTACCAGCACGTAAAACTTGCACAAAGAAACTACATTTTTAGTTTTATCACACAAAAATACGCAATAAATTAACAAAAATAGCTTTCAATGCACCTTTGACGTGCTGGTGGATTTGTCAGTGAGACACAAACAATGGCGGAAAAAACGTAAGGGAAAGCCCGAAAGGGAAACCTTGCGTATTTTTGTCCCAAAACAAGCAAAAGAGTCGTCCATTTTGACAAAAACAAAAAAAGCAAAATAAAAAGACTCGCATAAAATAAAAGTTCTACGTTTGCTTTTTTCTTATTTTCGTCAAAAGCCCACACCTCCAAAAATAATTCTACCTAAAAAATCTAAATAATTTGTAAGTTATTTTGTTAAGTTATAATATTGTGCAAAGTTTTCTACAAGATGATGACCATTGAACAATATATCCAAAATATCAACGCAGCGTATAAAAGAAGTAATGCAACGGAACATACCTACAGAGGTGATTTAAAACAACTCATAGAAAGCATTATTCCTGATATTGCAGCCACTAACGAGCCGAAACGCATTGCTTGTGGGGCTCCTGATTATGTATTGACGAGAAAAGATATTCCAATTGGATTTATTGAGGCAAAAGATGTAGCAGACAAAGATTTAGAAGGAGCAAAAAAAACGGGCAATAAAGAGCAATTTGATAGGTATAAAACTTCGTTGAATAACCTTATTTTTACGGATTATTTAGATTTTCATATCTATAAAAACGGTATTTTAATTACCAAAATTGCCATTGCAGAACTCAAAAACGGTGCTATTGTACCTTTGAAAGAGAATTTTGCAACCTTTACAAACTTACTCAAAGATTTTTGTTCGCAAATTTCACAAACCATTACAAGCCCTAAAAAGTTGGCGGAAATGATGGCAGGAAAAGCAAGGTTATTGGCTGATGTCATAGAAAAAGCCTTATTGAGTGATGAAATTACTCACGAAAATTCTACCCTTAAAGACCAATTACAAGCATTTAAAGAAATTCTTATTCACGATATTACCCCCAAAGGTTTTGCTGATGTCTATGCTCAAACTATTGCTTATGGAATGTTTGCAGCACGTTATCACGACCCTACATTACCTACTTTTAGCAGACAAAAAGCCTACGAATTGATACCAAAGTCTAACCCTTTTCTCAAAAAACTATTCGGTTATATTGCAGGATTAGACGTAGATGACCGTATCAAATGGATAGTTGATGATTTGGTAAATATATTTTTGGCATGTGATGTCGCAGAAATTCTGAAAGATTATGGAAAAAGTACCAAAATGGAAGACCCAATTATCCATTTTTACGAAACTTTCCTTAGTGAATATGATGCCAATTTACGCAAAGCTCGTGGAGTTTGGTACACTCCTGCACCTGTGGTAAATTTCATTGTTAGGGCTGTTGATGACATTTTGAAAACCGAATTTGATTTGCCACAAGGTTTGGCAGATAATAGCAAAACCAAAATAAAGACTATTCAAAAGGGCAAAGCAGTAGAACAGGAAGTACACAAAGTGCAAATTCTTGACCCTGCAACAGGTACAGGTACTTTTTTAGCGGAAGTAGTCAAACACATTCACAAAAAATTTGTAGGACAACAAGGAATTTGGACTAATTACGTAGAAAATCACTTGTTACCACGCCTTAATGGGTTTGAGTTGCTCATGGCGAGTTATGCAATGGCACATTTGCAATTAGATTTATTATTGACGGATACAGGTTATAAAACCAATACTAATCAAAGGCTTAGAGTTTATCTTACCAATAGTTTAGAAGAAGGTAACACCACCTTAGAAACAGGGTTTGCAAATTGGTTGAGTAATGAAGCCAAAGAAGCTACTTCCATTAAACGTGATACGCCAGTGATGTGTATTATTGGAAATCCGCCTTATAGTGGAGAAAGTGCCAATAAAGGCGAATGGATAATGAAACTAATGGAAGATTACAAAAAAGAACCAGAGGGTAAACAAAAATTGCAAGAGAAAAACCCAAAATGGCTCAATGACGATTATGTAAAGTTTTTGCGTTATGGGCAATATTTTATAGAGAAAAATGGCAGTGGAATTTTGGCATTTATTAACCCTCACGGATTTTTAGATAACCCTACTTTTAGAGGTATGCGTTGGAATTTGTTGAAAACGTATGACAAAATTTACACCATAGATTTGCACGGAAATAGCAAGAAAAAAGAAACTGCACTTGATGGAAGTACAGACGAAAATGTGTTTGATATTATGCAAGGAGTAAGTATTAATATTTTTGTGAAAACAGGAAAGAAAAAAGCAGGAGAATTAGCAAAGGTGTTTCATTGTGATGTATTTGGAAAACGTGAAATAAAATATGATTTTCTTTTAGAAAATTCTTTAAAAACAGTTCCTTATCAAGAATTACCAACTATTGCACCTAATTATTTCTTTGTACCAAAAGATTTTGAGGAATACAAAAGCTACAATACAGGATTTGTATTGAATAAATTATTTGCCGAAAATAGTGTAGGAATTGTTACAGCAAGAGATGAATTTACTATTCATCATACAAAAACAGCTTTACAAAATACGATTGAAAGTTTTATCAGTCTTGATGACGAAACAGGAAGGTATAAATTTAATTTGGGCAAAGATGTGAGAGATTGGCAGGTTAAGTTTGCCAAAAGAGATTTATTAACTCATTATCCAAATAAAGGAAATTTTGTACAATTAAACTACCGACCTTTTGATAATAGATGGACATTTTACACAGGAAAATCTAAGGGTTTCCATTGCTATCCTCGTGCAGAAGTCATGCAACATTTTCTAAATCGTGGAAATTTGGGTTTGGTTTTTAAATTAGGCAATGCTGAATTAAACTCTGTTTCTGCAATGGTAACAGATAAAATTATAGATTTTAGGAGTTGGTCAAGGTCAGGAATGCAAGGAGGTGATTATGTTGCTCCTTTATACCTATATCCCAAACCTCTCAGCGAAACGGAATTAGCCGACAATCAAAAATCATTAGAAGCTAAATTAGAAGAAGCCAAAATGCTTGCCGAGAATTTTGAAAAAATATTTCCGCAAATGCAAAAAATGTATAATGCTTTGCCAAATCCTACTGAAGATCTAACAAAGTATTACAAAGAACAAGAAAAACATTTGCAAAAACTTGAAGCAAAAGTTGAATTATTTAAACAACAATTATTAGCAACAACAAGTCAAAATCTTTTTGAGGAAGAAAAACGCAGACCAAATCTAAATACAGAAATAGTAGCCCAAATTGCCAAAAAATTAGGCTTAACTTTTACCAATGAAAAAGAAGCAAGCAAAGATACTTTTGCCCCTATTGATTTGTTAGATTACATTTATGCAGTCTTACATTCGCCAACATACAGAGAAAAATACAAGGAGTTTTTGAAAATAGATTTCCCAAGAGTTCCCTATCCCAAAGATGTTACAACTTTTTGGAATTTGGTAAAATTAGGTGGACAAATTAGACAAATCCATTTATTAGAAAGTCCAACCGTAGAAAAATATAGTACGCAATATCCCATCAATGGAGATAATGTTGTAAGTAAAGTAAAATATTTTGAAGGAAAAGTCTATATCAACGACACGCAATATTTTGACAACGTGCCTGAAATAGCGTGGAATTTCTACATTGGTGGTTATCAACCTGCCCAAAAATGGCTAAA
>JBIKRY010000148.1:0-10851 GCA_044348925.1 Bernardetiaceae bacterium | reverse complement strand
ATAGAGGAAGTAATTATTTCGGAGCTTAGAGAAGGGGTTTTTTATGCCAAAATTCTATGTAGTACCAATAAAGGGGTGCGACAAGTAGAAATAGATGCAAGACCATCTGATGCTATTGCAATTGGTATCCGTTTTAAAGCTCCTATTTATACGTATGAATCTATTTTGTCGGAAGCAGGTATTGCGGTAGGCGAAGAAAATGACAAAGTTCCCGAACAAACTGCCGTAAGCAAAGAAGTTCGAACCTTGAAAGATTTTCCTGTCGAGGAGCTAAAACAAATGCTCGATAAAGCATTGGCAGATGAAGACTATGAAAGAGCAGCAGCTATTAGAGATGTATTAAATAAGAAATAGCTAAGTTTTAGCAATTACTGCAAGTCGTAGTAGTGTGTAACTGGAACTATGCACTATTACAACTTGCAGTAATTACTATCATACAATAATTTTCTAATTTTTTTGGGTATTTCTATCCAAAAAGGCAAATTATTATAATGAATTTGTAGGTACGGAAATGCTTTTGCCCCAAAACTCTGGTAAAAGTTAGCTATTTCTTCAACTTCAGGACTTTCAAAATCAAAATAGTCATAATTGCTATTGGCATATTTTTCTATAGTATGATGAATCAATAAAGTTCTACCGTTTTTTTTACGATATTTCTCCAATCCTGCATTAAATAGATAAATAATTTTGCGTTGCGAAAATGCCAATAAAACTCCTGATTCTATAGTTATTTGATGATTTTTTTGTTGAATTGTATAATATAATTTTGCCATTTGACGTGCTGCCAATGTTTCATATACTTGTTGTAATAGGCTATAGGCTTTGACATCTACGCCTCCTTTTATTTTTTGTTCGGTTTCGGCTCGGAATATTGCAACTAAAGGGGCAATATCTTCACTTTCTATTACTTGGTTGCTTGCACTCAAAGCCCTTTTTAAGTTAGTTTTTCTATCTTTTGTATAATTTTTGTAAATATTTTCGGGAGTTTGGCGAAGATTTACTAAATGTGTGTTACATATTTTTGTGCGAAAATTGCTATCATTTTTACTATTTTTGTAAATTGTTGCAATTTCTAAATTTGTAGTATTAAAACTGTATTCGGCAATATAAGAAAATTTTTGATACAATAATTCCAAAAATTTGGTATATGAAACAGTGCAAGTTGGATTAGCAAAGATACCAAGTTGCTGACAAAATAAAGGTTGTTTGAGATAGGCAATTCCATATAATTTGGCAACAGGCAAGGGCATAACTGCCTCATATTTTGCATTTTGCAAAAATACCAATGCTTTCCAATCTGGCGACACAATATCCAAATACCACGTCAAGGCATAAAAATATTCCCCAACCGATTGATTTATCAAGCTATTCCATTGTATATCATCTATTTGCTGGCGTGTAAGTAGGACAAGCATATTTTTTTATTGCTTTAAAGTAGTAAAAAATAAAATAAAATAATTTATGTTAGCATAATAATATAAATTTATGGAAATAGTATTAGGTTTCCTAAATTTTGATTAAAATTGCAGTATTACAAACCCAAAACCAACTAAGACCAAATATGTTATCGCAATTTAGAAAACAAAAAGTAGCTCGTATTTTCGAATTTTATGATGTTAATGAAAATGGACAAATTGAGTTTGACGACATTATAGACATTTGCAATGCTTTTGCTAATGAATTTGAATGGGAGCCACATTCTTTTGATGACGACAATTTTCGTACTACTTTCAAAAACTTATGGCTACAATTATTAAAAAATGCTGACCAAAATGCCGACAATCAAGTAAGTTTAAAAGAGTTTTTGGATAGTTATGAAGTGGCTATTGCAGATGATGTTTCTTTTAAAATCTACATTCAACCATTTTTTGATATGATTTATCCTATTTTAGATGAGCATAATATTGGTTATATCAAAAAAGAATACTATATGCGTTTTTATAAAGCATTTCGCAATTCCGAAAAAGCTGCTGCAAAAGCATTTGTAGCAATGGACTTGAATGAAGATGGTTTGTTGTCTAAACAAGAATTTTACCAGAATTTCTACAACTTTCACATGTCTGAAGACAGACAAGACCGCAGTTTGGTATTTTTTGGCAATGTAGAGTTACCAACTTTAACATAAATACTAAAAAAAAGTTGCAAATCAAAGAGAAAGATTCTACATTTGCAACCTAATTTTTAACACTATTATCACCATGGGCATTACAAGATTAAAAAGAAAAGACCGCAGAAATTCAGCTAAAGCAAATAAAAGAGTAGCCGATATCAAAAGAATATGCACAAAACCTGTCATCAAAAATGTTGATGTAGAGGCTATCAAAGCATCTTTTGCTGCAAAAGCATAAGCTAAGAAAATAAATAGCAAAATATTATCTTATTGCAAGTTATATTTTGCTATATTTTCTATAATTTTATAATTCTTTTAAGAGTATTTCACGTACTTGTTGCATTCCTATTGTACCTTTTTCCTCGATAAAAATAGTATTTTTATACGAAGAAATAGCTGGTTTTTTGGGGTCAATGATATACTTTGTCGTGTTTTTGGGTACATAGTCTATCAAACTTGCAGCAGGATATACCACCAAAGACGTGCCTACTACAATAAAATAGTCTGCCAATCTACAAATCTCCGCAGCCACCGACATCAAAGGCACAGATTCTCCAAACCAAACAATATAAGGACGTAGTTGTGAGCCTTTTGCACAAACATCACCCAATTTTAGTTCCCAAGATTCCATTGTGTAAATCAAGTTTTTATCTACGATACTTTGCGACTTAAAAAGTTCTCCATGTAAATGAATAATATTTGTAGAACCTGCTTTTTCGTGCAAATTATCCACATTTTGTGTAATGACCGTAGTGTCAAAATACTGCTCAAGTTCTGCAATAATTTTATGTCCTTCGTTTGGTTGGGCAGTAAGAGCTTGTTTTCGTCTTTGATTATAAAATTCTAAGACTAAACTCTTATTTTTTGCCCAACCTTCAGGCGAAGCAACTGCCATCACGTCATGCCCCTCCCACAAACCATTGGAATCTCTAAAAGTTGCTATACCACTTTCGGCACTCACACCTGCACCTGTTAGCACTACTAATTTTTTCTTTGTCATTTGTTTAGTATATATATTTAAAGTATGAAAGAAACTTAGATGGAATTGGGTTTTAAAATACAATTTTACTATACTAAAACTAAAATAATTTTATAAAAAACAGAACATAAAGATGTCATCTTTGAAAAAAAGATGACATCTTTGGATAAAACCAATTAATTTTTAGTATAATATTTTTATACTATTTTATAAAAAAAGCATATAATTGTTTTTTATGAAACCTTATGATACCAAAACTAAAGTAAGTTTTTAGCCATAAAATCACTAATTTTTATGACAAATTCTTTTGATAATGGTAAATTTGCCTGCATATAACTTGCAATATTTGCACTTCGTTCTATGGGTGCATCTTTTAAAACATGATTCATTCCTTCAATTATTGTAAGTTCGGCTTTAAGATTTGCTTTTGCTAATGCTTGTGCCTCTTCTACTTTTACTTGAATATCTGTAGTACCTTGTATAATTAAAATAGGTATATTAAGTTTTTTAATTTCACTTATAGGCGAATATTTAAACCAACTTATCAAATAAGGTTGCACACTTGGACGAAATAATGACAACAAAATAGGCGTAGCAACTGTAATATTTTGTCCTTGTTTGAGACTGTCCAATGAATGTTTTACTTGTTCTACCATTAACGGAGGTATATTTGGTTGTGCTTTTATTTGTTCTAATATAATTTCATCAGCAGCTTTTGCAACACCCGAAATAGATACAAAACCTTGAATAGCAACTTGTTGTGCTGCCAACATTCCAATCAAAGAACCCTCACTATGTCCAATAATTGCCATTTTTTTAAATCTTTTATCCTCTTTTAATTTGTGTAACCAAGCCACTGCATCTGCTATAGATATTTCAAAGTTCATATCTTTTTCCGTTTTTATGGCTTCTTTACTTTGTCCAATTCCTCGTTTATCATATCGCAAAGATGCAATTCCCTTAGCTGCCAATGTTTCTGCAATTAATCTAATACTATTAGGTTGTATTCCTTGTGCCATAGAATTTCCGTTTCGGTCTGTTGCACCAGAACCAGCAATTAATAAAGCAATTCCACAGTTTTTACAATTTGTAGGCACTAACAAAGTACCATAAAGTTTTCCTGTTTGAGTTTCTAAAACAAGTTCTTCGTTGTAAGTTTCTTGTGAAAAACAAAAGCCAAACTGAAGAAAACCCCAACAAAAAAAGAAGAAAAAAGGAGAAAAAAGTAGCTTATTTCTTAAAGTTTTCATGTAAGTTTTTTAAATTAAAGTGAATTTATTTATCTTAATTTTACAAATTATCGTATAATTACTAAAACTACATAATCTATCCTAAAAAACATGAAAAAACTATCTATATTTTTTATCTATCTATTTTTTTTCACACATACATACTTAGGTATTGCACAAGAAACACAAACAAATATAAAAACCGAAAAGGTACTTGCCTATTTCCAAATTCAAGCAAGTGCCTATCAATTGGAATGGACACGCAAAGATTCTGCTTATGTAAACATTCCTTATGGCTGGTATGCTGGACTAAAAAAAGGAATGAAAGGCGAAATATTTGGGGCATATAACCCTGATAATCAAGACCGTAGCTTAGAAAAAATAGGTACTTGTAGCATAGAAAGTTGCACAGATGCCTCTACTTGGATTTTGGTAAAAATAGATAATTTAGAAACATTTGGCGAAATTAATTTTGGAGATTTTGCTGTTTTTACACTCGAAATTGAGCAAAAAAATAGAGGAATATTTTTTGATTTGGCTTCGTTAGGTATTTTTATCAAATCCAATAGCAAAGATATAGACACAGATTTTTATACTTTTGAAAGCACCATAGATATAAATAATAACAATTCTACCAATTATACAAAAGCAGTAATAGACTCGATGCTTTTGGATATTAAGCAAACTGCCTCTCGAATGCGTAGCCAAATGGACGATATTGCGATAGAAAAAGGCAAATTTGCGGGACAAACTTTATTTACTGTGATGGAAAAATCAGAAACTGTAGATATACAAAATTTTCTGTGGTTTGTGCAACATTATCCTGCAAAATATATGGGAAATACGTGGAAAGGGGCAGAAATTTATGCAACGTGGTTAATAAATGGAGCTATAGTTAGTCCAATCGAAGTATTTGAAAGCCTAAAAAATGCAAAAAATGACCTCGAATTTGCAACTTTTACCAAAAAATACAAAGCCGATTTTGACGAAGATTTTAACCGTTTAATCAGTCGGAAAGTTAGCAATTTTACACAAAATAAAGATTTTAAACAAGCATATTTTACGTTGGAAATAGCCGAAAAAAGTGCAAAAATCTTACAAGATTCGACTATTTTGGCAAAAACTTACGAGTTGTTTGGAAATACAAAATATGAAGAAAAACAGATAAAAGAGGCTTTTGATTACTTTACAAAAGCCGAAAAATATTACTATACTCTCAAAAATAATCGTAAATATGCGAAGTTTTTATTGGCGGTTGCCGAAAAATTGAATGACGAAAATAGCTATCCAGAAGCACAAAAAATAGCCGAAAAAGGTATCAAAATCATTAACAAACAAATTGCAAAAGACAAAACCGAAGAACAAAATAACAAAGAAAAGCAGAGTAATTTGGCGTATTTAGCTCTGTTGCAAAAGCAACTTGCTTTGTCTTTTTTGTGGCGTGATGACAATGATATGGCAATTACCTATCTTACAGAGGCAAACAAAACCGTAGATATTATATTGCAAATGCCTGAAAATCAAGCATTTTATACAGGATATTATGCCACAAATTTTTATTATTTGACCATTGCCCAGCAAAATAAAAAAAATTATACACTTGCTTTGGAGGCTGCCACAAAAGCAAAAAATATCTATGTAACACAAAATACAAGTGCTGATGTAGCACTAATGCTAACAAGAATTGGCATCATTTATACGGCTATGAATGCGTATGAAAATGCCGAAATGCACTTCCACGAGGCATTACTTATTGCACAAAAAGCCGAATTGACTAACCGAGAAAGATATGCAAATGCTAAATTAGCGGACTTATACAAAGTTTGGGGCAAAACAAGAAAAGCATTAGAAATGTATCAAAAAGTAGTAGAATATTACATCAAACAAAATGACCTTAACGAGTTGGCTACCAATTACGAAAATATGGCGGAATTGTATAAAAACCAAAAGGAAAATCCCAATGCAATTACAAGCTATGAAGAAGCATTAAAATTATACCAACAGCAAAAAAAAGAAAAAGACGAAGGTAGAATCTATGAATGTATTGCTTCTTGTTATTGGGAGATGAAAAATTTGAAAACTGCAAAAATTTACTACCAAAAATCCTATCAAGTTCGCAAAAAAATTGGTGATGAATCAGGTATGATTTATTGTTTGGCAAACTTGGCAACTATTACTGCCTCTGAAGAAAATAATTTTGAACAAGCCGAAAAACAGTTGTTAGAAGGCATTGCTTTGGCACAAAAAATCAAAGATAATTACATTTTGGCTTGGGCGTATCGGAAATTAGCGGAAATTCAAAACACAAAAGGACAACCCGAAAAAGCAATGCAAAATGCCGAAAAAGCATTAACCTTATTCCAAAAAGATAATAATCAAGTCGAAATAGCTACAACTTTGCTTACAAAAGCACATTTTGAGGCGGGCAAAGGAAATTTTATGGAGAGTAAAACTCTGTATGCAAATGCCTTAAAAATTGCAGAAACTTTACAAAATAATAACCTACAAACAGTTGCCTTGAGTGGCATTGCTTGGTTAGAAATGTTGCAATCGGAGTTTGAAAACGCAAAAAATAACTATGACAAAGTGGTAGATTTGTGCAAAAAAGCCGATAATCCTTGGGGTTTGGCAGGTGCTTATGGAGATTTTGGCAATCTTTATACTTCGTTGGGAGAATATGAAATGGCAAAAAATTACATAAAACAATCGGATAGTATTTATAAAAACTTAAATTCTATGTATAGCACCGCCTCTAATTCGATGGTTTTGGGAAGGTTGTATTATTTTGAAGGAAACAATTTGGCTGCTTTACAGGAATTTGAAAATGCTACAAAAATATTCAAAAATTTGAAAATTAACGATGAAAATTTGGTGGTGGCTTTGCTCAATGCAGGAGAATGTTTTAGCAACCTAAAACAATATAATGATGCCGAAAAATGGTGTAAAGAAGGTTTGGTTTTGGCAAATGAATTGGAAAGTAAACGAAATATTGCAAGTGGAAATACACTGTTAGGGGAAATTTTATTGGCACAAAAAAAATATGTAGAAAGTGAAAAAGCCTTACTATTTGCCCATCATTTGACCGAAAAATTGCATTTACCTGAATATTTTGCTCGTGTAAAAACGCATTTGGGAGAGTTGTATGTACTTAATAATAAGAAAGAAAAAGCTACGAAATATTTGCAAGAAGCTATAGAAATTGGTCGCAAAATTGGGGCAGATTCTCGGTTGTGGCAAGCCTTATATCAGCAGGGTTTGTTGTATAAAAATGACAAAAAATTTGTGGAAGCAAAAACTGTTTTGAAAGAAGCAATAGAGTTGATAGAAAAGTTACAAAGTAAGGTTTCGGGAGGCGAAGATGCACGTAAGATTTTTGCCAATTCTGAAGAAAAAATTAAAGTTTATGAGGCTTTAGTGTCGGTTTTATTACAGTTGGGTGATGCCGAAGAAGCCTTTGATTATGTGCAAAGAAACAATGCAGATGACCTAAAAAATAAGTACAAAGATTTGAAAATTAAGTACAAAAATACCGAAAAACAAGAGGCAATAGACAAAGAACGGAGTTTGAAAGCAAAAATAGAAAACTTGGAAAAACAACTTATTACAACGCAAAACTCGATAAATACGGTAGATAAGGCACAAAACAAGAACAGTCAAGAGAAAATTATTGCTATTCAGCAAATAAAAACCATTGCCGAAGCCGAATACAACAATTTCGTAAATTTCAAACTTAACAAGATGAAAGACTTACAACAGTTTTTTACAACTACAGTAAGACCTGTCGAATTGCGTAAAAGTAAGGCTTTGATTCCTGCCGATATGGCTATTATTTCGTACTTAGTGGGCGAGGAAAACCTCTATATTTTTGTTACTACGAAGGAGTTTGCGATTGGAAAAGAAGTACCTGTTACAAGTAAGGAAATTAAGCAATTAGTAAATACTTTGAACAGTTATATTGTGCATAAAACTACTAAAATGCAGCCCTTAAGTTTGGAAAATACAGACGAAAAACGACTTGCAATGCCCAATAAAATACCACAACAAAGTGATAAATTTTTGCAAGTTTGTGAGCAACTTTACATACATTTAATAGCACCAATTCACAACGAAATTAAAGACAAAAAACGGTTAGCAATTATTCCTACAGGACGTTTACATTTGCTACCTTTTCAAGTAATTGGCAAAACTTTGGCAAAAGGAAATTTTAGTCCCTTGATAGAACAACATAGCATATTTTTGAGCTATTCTTTGGATATGTTGAGTCGTGAAGAAAAAACAGATAGCAAAAGTATTAAAATTTTGGCGTTTGGAAATCCCGATGGTAGCCTGCCTGCTGCGGAAACTGAAGTACAAAAAATTAAAGAAATGTATCCAAATACTACTGCTTTTGTGCAAAGTCAAGCAACAGAAGACAAGGCAAAAGACAAGCACGAAGGTTTCAATATTATGCACTTTGCTACACATGGAAACTTAAATTATACAGATTTTAGCCAATCTTTTTTGACTATGGCAGCAAATAAAACAAAGAATGAAGATGGAAACTTGACTTTGGAAGAGTTGTTGTCTTTGGATTTGATGCACAATTTTAATTTGGTAGTATTGTCTGCGTGTCAAACGGCAGTATCCGAAAAAGATGCGGATTCTTCGCCTGTTTCACCTGCAAGTAGTTTTTTGCAACAAGGCGTAAAGGCAGTTATGGCAAGTCTTTGGAGTGTTGATGACAATTCTACGGCTTTGTATATTTCAGAATTTTACAATAATTTAAAAACTATGGAAATGATAGAGGCTATTCGTTTGGCTCAAATTAAGGTTTCGCAAGAGGGTAAATATTCGCAACCTTATTATTGGTGTCCGTTTGTATTAATGGGAGATTGGAAATAGAAGATTGTATTGTGTGCTATGTTTTCCGCATCAAAATCATAGATTATGATAAAATTATTTTCAATTTTTGCAGATAATCTGGCATTATTAGGTCAAAAACTATACTCCAGATTCTTTGCAAAGCAAAAATACCAAAAAACTTGATACGCAAAACCTAATTATGTGATGTATTAAATTTCGTTAAAATTTTTCCACAATTCCAATAAAATGCGTATTTTTGAAAAATTAACTTTACAATTTGCTTGCTATGAAAATACTAAAATACACCTTGTTGTCTTGTCTTATCTTTTTTTGCTCTGCTTGTTTGGCACAAAAAAGCAATCAAGATAGTTTATTACAACTTAAAAAAATAGAACAAATAGATACTACAACTTTTAAATTTAATAACAATATTTGGTGGTTAGATATTAATCCAATTTTGAAAAAGCAACTTCTGAATGATGTGAAACAAAGTTTATATAATTTAGTTAATGGTAAAATGGGAGTTTATTATGTAAACGGTGGTAATGCTGTTTTAATGATGGAGGAAGTGAATAAATTTATTTTAAAAAAGTATCATATCGTCTTAAAATATACACATTGCACCCCTTCTAGGTATCAACTTTTATATAGCGAATTATTTAACAAACATTATAAAGAAGTATTTGGTAAGGACATTCATAATATAATCTTTACTTACGATAAGTGGGCTCACAAAAAGGCTGTGGAAGCTTTCTATAAAAAAACATAACAAAACGTATTATATTTCTGATTTACCAACAATTTTAGGAATATTTCATCATATTATTAAATTATATTTGTAGAAAAACAATACTATGGACAACTTTCAACAACTTATCAATAATCTCAAAGCCTACAAAAGTAAATTTTATAAAAATCAACTTTTGAAAGGTGTTTTATTAACAACAGCCTTAGTATTGGCAGCTTTTACGGCTATCAATATTCTTGAATATTTTGGCAATTTCGATACCATTCTGCGAGGTAGCTTGCTATTTTCGTTTTTGGGTTTGGCTGCATTTTCCTCTTATACGTGGATTTTTGTGCCTTTATTGCGACTTTTTGAACTCAATAAACCCATTACAGACGCAGAAGCAGCCCAACAAATTGGAAAATATTTTCCTGATGTTGATGATAAATTGCTGAATGTCTTGCAATTAGCCCCCCCGCCCCCTACAGGGGGAGTAACACCCCCTGTAGGGGGCGGGGGGCTTTTGTTTGCCAGCATCAACCAAAAATCTCAACAACTTTCTGTTTTCAATTTTGCAGATGCGGTACATTATGAAGATAACCGCAGGTATTTTTTGTGGTTTTTGTTGCCAATTTTGGGATTAGTGGGCTTGTTGTGGACTTTTGTGCCACGACTTTTTACGGAGGCAACGCCACGTATTATGCAATATAACAAAACTTTTGAGCCAAAAGCACCATTCAATTTTAAGTTGCAAAATGCTGATTTACAAGTATTTAAGAACGAAGATTTTGAATTGAACTTGGCTACTGATGGCGAAGCCTTGCCAAAAGAAGTTACTGTTTTGACAAATGATGGTAGAAAATTGCGAATGGAAAGTAAAAGTATTGGGCAGTTTGCCTATTTGTTTAAAAATGTGCAAAAAGATATAGAATTGCAATTTGAAAGTGCAGGTTTTAAGTCTAAC
>JBIKRY010000431.1:0-2931 GCA_044348925.1 Bernardetiaceae bacterium | reverse complement strand
TCAATTTTTTTGCTAATTCATAAGCTCCCCACCTGTCATACATAGAATAATAACCTCCTTTTTTCTTACCAATAAAAAACTCTTTAATTGGTGCAATATCAATAGAAGAATTTTCTATACTTTTTGCCCAAGTATATAATTCGTGAGGTTTTGCCAAAATAATTTCTTTCAAATTATCTTTATAATCTATGAAAAACTGCTTAGTATTTCCATCATTGTTTTTTATCTCCTCATTAAGATATTCAAGAAGTGCTTTTCTTTGATTACCTTGTTTTGTAATAAGTCTTTGATAAAAATTTTCTGCAATGGTGTGTAATTCTGCTTTGCGATTTTTAAATAATTCTATCATTGAGCAAGGTTATTTTTATTTTCCAAATCGTGAATTTGTTTGTCAATTAGTATTTTTTGTTGTTTTAATCTTTCTAACTCCACATTAATTCCCATCTTGGCATTATACATATCTAATAGTTTTTGTTTTATGATTGGCTCACCCAACATATCTATTATTTTTTTATGTTTAGTTGCATTTTCCTTGTTATCAACTTCATTAAGCCAGTTTAATGCTTCCTGAATTTTATTTTTTGCAAACTCTCCTATCAAACCTCCTTCCATAAAAAAACTATCTGCAAAAAGTGTATGTATATTTTGCCCAAAAGTCTGTGCATGATTTCTTAAATCTGAAACTTTGCATAAACCTGTTCCTTGCTCTTTCTCCAAAAAAATAATATTCTCTTTTGGTAAATCTGAAACCAAAAAAGGAGAATGGGAAGTAAGAATAATTTGAATGGTTTTGCCTTCAAATATTTGTGGCAAAACGTCTATCAAGTTTTTTAGATATTCTTTTTGCCATTGTGGGTGCAAGCCGAGTTCTCCTTCGTCGATGAGGATAAATAAAAAATTATTTTCTATTTGTTTAGTAAAAAAGAAATTAGTCAGATGTCCAAATATATTTAGTAATAAACTCTCTCCAGAACTTAATTGATACACAAAATGTCTATCTATGAAATCAAAATTGAAGACATTAAAATGCTCGTATGAATTCAGCTTATTTAATTCAGTTATTGATTTTAATAATTCGATATGATTGTTAAAATCAATAAGCTTTATATTAGTAAATACAGTGTTATCGATTAAATGAAAATTGGGTTGTGTACTTGGTAGCAAACTAATAATTTTGTCAAGTATTTCGACTATTCTACCTCCTTTAATATGATAATCTTCAGGTAAATAAAAATCTATACTAAGATTTTTAAATTTATCAATACTTCTATCTATTACTTCGCAAAGTGTTGCCTCATCTAAATTATCATTCATTATAACTTCACTATAAATATGTTCTAAATTTGTTATTTGTTTTCCTAATTCTTCTTTACCCTTTTCTTCTTCCTCATCAAAATCAGAGAAAGAAGCAGTAATAACAGATGCCTGATATCGAGTATGGCTGTAATTAGCAGTAAGTAATGCAAACTTCAATAAATATTCACTTCGTTTTTTATCATTTTCTATTTCATTTATACTGTCTATAATGTTATCAATACTGTCTTGTTCATCTGAGTCATTAGATTTTTTTATATTCATTGAAATTGATATATAATCAGGCAAGAACGACAAAATAGTATTTTTAACATCAATATTTTTATTTAGTATAAAGGAAATGAAAATACATTGTTCTAAAATAGACCTTTCTATTTGCATATTGTTGTAGTAAAGTAAATTTTTTTGAATACCAAGCCTAACATCATATTTTAAATTTTCTACTAATGGTTTATCTACAATTATTTTAATTAAATCATTGTAATAAACCTCTATATTGCTATTTTGGATATAAACTATAACACACTTACCTACTATCTGCTCCATAAACTCCAACAAACTACTTTTCCCACTCCCATTCTCTCCTATTATAGCCGTAACATTACTAATTCTATCACCAAAAAAATTAGCAGGAAAATCTTTATTTTCTGTGTGAGTTAAGTTGCCACCTATTACTTCATTTTTGTCATTTGTTGTAGGCGTAAACTCAAACCGATATTTCGGGCTAAAATTAAAGCCTTGTTGCTTAATATTTTTGTAGCTGTCTATCCAGATATATAGTAGTTCCATAACGAAAGTTTTTTGCAAACTACATTTTTTTCTATAAAATAACCAAACTATTTCCCAAAATATTCCTTATTTTTGTATCTCCTAATTTTAGTTTTTTCACGTTTTAACCTTTTAGAGTTATGCAACGAATAGTATGTAACCCTCAAATTATGGCAGGTAAGCCAATTATTAAAGGCACACGATTAACAGTAGAATATATTTTGTCTATGTTGGCACAAGATACAAGCATAGATGAAATATTGCAAGAGTACAAAGGAATAGAAAGGGCTGATGTATTGGCTTGTTTGACTTATGACCAAAATTTGATTAAAGAAACTTTGTTATTCAATTTTACTAACGCAGCCTAATATGAAGTTTTTAGTAGATGAATGCACAGGCACAACAGTTGCTACTTGGTTAGCAAGTCAAGGTTACGAAGTTTTTCGGTTTTTGATAGTTGGAGAGGTGCAACAGATGATGAACTATTGAATAAGGCTGTTGCAGAAAACTATATTTTTGTTACAATGGATAAAGATTTTGGCGAAATGGTATTTAGACGCCAAAAAGCACACAAAGGAATTGTATTTTTGCGTTGTGAGCCTAATAATTTTAAAAAACGTATAGAAGTATTACAAAGTTTGTTAGCTAATTATAGCGAAAAATTACCTTTAAATTTTGTTGTTGTGAGTAATGACCATGTTAGAATTATTCCTAATTTTTAGTTTTTCACGTTTTAACCTTTTACAGTTATGCAAAATAGCTTATTAAAAAGAATAACCATAAACCCTGCTATTTGTCATGGGAAGCCCACTATTCGCAACAAAAGATACACAGTAGAGAGTATTTTGG
>JBIKRY010000147.1:0-10886 GCA_044348925.1 Bernardetiaceae bacterium | reverse complement strand
CGCGTAGAAGAATCACCAACGACCAGTTGGATGATTGCTTTTGCATTTTCGTTATTAATGTTTATTGCAGGCGGAATTTATTTAGGCGACTTATTCTGGAGTGGTATTGGACGTTGGGGCTTAAATAAATCTGTAGAATGGGCTTGGGACATCACCAACTTTGTTTGGTGGGTAGGTATTGGACACGCAGGCACGCTAATTTCGGCGGTATTGCTGTTGTTTCGTCAAAAATGGCGTACATCTATCAACAGAGCAGCAGAAGCTATGACTATTTTTGCCGTTTTTTGTGCAGGTAGTTTTATCCTTATGCACGTAGGACGTACATGGTTGGCATATTGGTGTTTGCCATTGCCAAATACATACGGCTCGTTATGGGTAAACTTTAACTCTCCATTGATTTGGGACGTATTCGCAATTAGTACGTATTTATCTGTTTCTTTAGTATTCTGGTATATTGGTTTAATTCCTGATTTTGGAACTATTAGAGATAGAGCAGTAACCAAAATTAGCCGTTTAATGTATGGAATGTTGAGTTTTGGTTGGGACGGTTCGGCAAAAACTTGGATGCACTATGAAGCTGTATCTTTGATTTTGGCAGGTATGTCCACTCCACTTGTACTTTCGGTACATACGATTGTAAGTTTTGACTTTGCAACTTCTGTAATTCCAGGTTGGCACACAACTATTTTCCCTCCTTACTTTGTGGCTGGGGCAATTTTTTCGGGCTTTGCTATGGTATTAACTTTGATGTTGGTTATTCGTAAAGTATATAAATTAGAGGCGTATGTAACTATGGAACACATAGAAATGATGAACATTATTATCATTGTAACAGGTTCTATAGTTGGTATAGCATATACAACCGAGTTTTTTGTGGCTTGGTATTCTGGTGTGGAATATGAACAATACGCCTTTGTCAATCGTGCAACAGGGCCTTATGCTTGGGCATATTGGTCTATGATGACTTGTAACGTATTTTCACCACAATTATTTTGGATTAAAAAAATTCGTACAAGTATTATGTGGACATTTGTATTGTCTATTATCGTAAATATTGGTATGTGGTTTGAAAGATTTGTAATTATTGTAACATCTTTACATAGAGATTACTTGCCATCCAGCTGGGTATATTTTAGCCCAACTATTTATGACGTAATGTGTTATGTATTTAGTTTTGGTTTGTTCTTTACTTTCTTTTTCTTGTTTGCAAAATATTTCCCTGTGGTAAATATGGCAGAAGTAAAATCGGTTTGGAAAGAAGCTAATCCAAGAGTATATCGTGCAAGACGTACAATTTCTGATGACGAAGTTCCAGAATCAGATAAAAAAGCAATAGAAAAAGAACTTGCACACACACATTAAGAGTTATAAAATTTATTAATAAAAAAACCTATGAAACATCTTCATAGGTTTTTTTATTGCTACATGCATACTTGCGAATTTACAATTAAAAACTTACAACTACTTATTGCTATTCACTATTGCAAAACAAAAAATAGATAGGTTTTCCGCATCAAAATTTAAAAGTAAGGTTTATGTAATAAAATTCATCTTACTGCTCAAATATTGCACACAAATAACACAGAACACGCAGATTTACACAGATTTTTTACTTATATTACCTTCATTAATTTATATTCTTCTATGTATTTATGTTACTATGTGGTTAAAATAATTTTGATGCGGAAAACCCAAAAAATAGAAATACAAATTCTTTTATACAAGTTTTTTTATTACTTTGCCTTTGTATCTATAAACCAAGACAAATCAATGAAAATAACCTTTATTTTTACTATAGTATTGCTATTGCATACGATAGTTTTTGCACAAAATAGACCTGAAATTGTGCATTTCAAAAAATTGAGCAAAGAAAAATATGATGAAAGAGTAAAAGAATATCCACATTTTGATGTGATAGAATTTGCCGAGATAAAATCCGAAGACGAAAAATTTAAAATTATGGATAAGGAATGGCACAACTTGTGGGAAAATTTTATAGCTTTTTATCATAGCAAAGGACTGTATCCGTCCAAAAAACAAGTAGTAGATTTGTGTCTATATTTTAATGGCGAAGGACATTTAGACCATTTTGCATATCATTTTAAAAAAGAAAGTGATTTTTCTAGACAGTTTATCCAATATTTTGAGGAATATATGAAAACGCATACTTTTGGGCTAAAACCTAAAGTAAAATTTTCGCAATGTGGACAAATAGAACTATTGCCAAAAAATAACTAAATCTGCTTGTAATAGATATTGCAGAGATTTTAGTATGTTTGCAATTCAAAACTTTTTGCAAATGTCTATTACTATCAAAGATAAAAAATTTGTGCCTTTTATCACTGCACAACAAATTGAAAACAGAATTACGGAACTTGCCAAACGCATCGATACTGATTATGCAGGCAAACAAGTATTATGTATTGGTATTCTCAACGGCTCTTTTATTTTTGCAGCAGATTTGGCAAGGGCATTAAACTTGTCGATAGAATTTACCTTTATCAAATATACTTCGTATCGCAAAATGATTAGTTCGGGTGAAGTCGATAAATTAATTGGACTGACAAGTGAAGTAAAAAATCGCCATGTCCTACTTATTGAAGACATCATAGATACAGGACTCACGATGACCGAAATTATCAATGATATGCAACAATTACAACCTGCTTCCCTCGAAATAGTTAGTTTGTTATTGAAACCGTCAGCACTACAAGAAGACTTAGATATTAAATATATAGGCTTTGAAATCGAAAACAAATTTGTAGTAGGATATGGTTTAGATTATGACGGATATGGACGTAATTTGAAAGATATTCACATTGTAGCCCAATAGTTGGTATTTGGAATGGGCATTAATTTAGTAAGTGGTTAAAATTTATTTATTTTTACCTATAAACACAAACACTATGGCAAATTGGAATGATTTTTTACAGCAAGTAATAACGGCAGCTATAGATAGCAAACAATTAATAAAACAAGTAGCAGTAGCAGCTGAAGATGGCATAGAAGCAGTAAAACACAAAGTACAAGAAACCCTCGACAAGTTTAGTGATGTGCAAGTAGTTGTATATCGAGGCTTTGGCTCCGACCAAAAAGTATATATCAAAGGCAGGGTGCTGAAAACCAAAAAAGTTACCTTACCAACCGAACAAGATAGTACACTTATCAATATGTTGAATATGTATAAACGGTTTGAAAGTGATGCTATTGGACAGGCTATTGTGGAAATAAAATTTCAAGGGGTGCCAAATATTGTAGTATCGGATATAGACGGCTATTTTGAGTTGGAAATAGAACCACAAGGAAAATTACAAGCCTTACCAAGAACAGAAAATTTTGAAGTTCGGTTACAATCTTCCCCTATTGGACAGTTTGAAGTTGGTGAGTTGCAAGAACAAGGTAAAATATTAGTACCACCACCAGAAGCAGATTTTGGTATCATTAGTGATATTGATGATACAATTATTGAAACTTCGGCTACAGATGTAGTCAAAATGCTAACAAATACCTTTACCAAAAATGCTTTGACCAGAGTACCTTTTTCGGGAGTACGAACTTTTTATCGGGCTTTGCAACAAGGTAGCACAGGCAATAACCATAATCCAATGTTTTATGTATCGAGCAGTCCTTGGAATTTATATGATTTTTTGGTGCATTTGATAGATATTCACGATTTGCCTGAAGGAGTAGTGTGCTTAAGAAGTTATGAATTAGATAAAAATGCAAACTCTATGAATGCCCATGGAGAACATAAAATCAAAGAAATTCAACGAATTATGGACACTTATCCAACATTACCATTTATTTTGATTGGAGATAGTGGGCAACAAGATGCACCGAGTTATCGAAAAATAGCAGAATTGTATCCAAATCGTATTTTAGCTATTTATATTCGAGATATAAAAAATCATGCAAGAACTATGTTTGTCAATGAAATCTTCAAAGATTTTTATGGGGGAAGCACGCAGGTAGTATTGATGCAAGAAACCATAGACGCAGCACGTCATGCAGTAATGAATGGCTGGATTGTGCCACAAACTTTAGAAGGTTTTGAAAAGTAAATGTAATAAGTAGTGTAATTTGCGTAGCAACCGTATATTCGCCTTTAGGCGGGGCTGCCTAAGCGAATGAAATGTAATGATAAAAACGAATTTAGTTACAAAATTTACAAGTTTTGAGAAATAATTACTATAGTTTATGAATCATTGTTGTAGCATAGACTTTAGTCCAATGCTGTTCGGCTAAGAAATTTGTTTTTTAGTGCCGTAGGCACGAAATATTTATAGCAGTGCCTTTTTCCATTCCTCCAAGTGCCGTAGGCACGAAATATGTCGTGCCTACGGCACTTGGAGGAAGTTGGTGCTATTTTTACTATAAATATTTCGTGCCTAACGGCACTTAAAAAATTTATAATTATCTGATAATCAATTAATTATAAATTTTATATTTTATATTTCTATTTTCTTAGCCGAACAGCATTGGACTAGGCGTCCCCGACTAAAGTCTATGCTACAAACCTTCATAACGTCTAATATTTCTTATTTTTTAGGATTTAAAATATTTTCAATTCTTTGCAAAACATCTTGTAAATGGTAATTCATCTCTTGATTTCCTGCATATTTTAGCAAAGATGCTTTTACTTCGGCTTGCAAAGTTTTCAATTCGCCACGTGTGTATGCACGAATATCCGACTGCGAAGCATCAATCGTAGTAAAACCAAAGAACTCACGCCATTCTTCTGGGATAGTTAATGCAGGTTGTTCTTGTGTCATCAAATATTCCATTCTTTCCAAATAAGCACGTTGCAAATTTCTGCGATAAGTATCTATAGTTTTGCCCGTTGCCAATTCCGACCAAATAGTTTTACGCAAATCTGTAAACATATTGCCCATTGTGTAGCTTGTAGCTTTGCCAAAACGGGTTTCGCACTCAATTAAACGTGCCAAACGACTAAAATCTAAGACTTCGTTTAAGGTGGCGGCTTGTGCAGTACGAATACGGTTTACTATGCCTACATTTTCAATTTTACGCAAAAGTTCCTCGTTTAACATCCACGTTGGCGTTGCAAAAACTTGTTCTGCCAAATATTTCATTGCTTTTTGTTGTTTTTCTTTCTCCACAGGTTGATATACAGCACCTTCTTGGGTCGACATTCGAAAAGTTTCATACACACCGCCAATGTTTTTGCTTACATGACCAGCATATCTATTCCATTGCCCAAAAACATTTGTGTAAAGTTCTTTTAATTCCTCAAAATCTTCGTTCTCTTTTTTGCTCCATTTTATTAATTGTGGAACTATACGTTTCAAATTTTCGACTCCATACGTGCTTGCTTTCATGGCATCATCTCCCACTGCTTCGGTTAGAGAACGAGGGTCAATTTCGTTGAAAGTTTGGCGACCATACCAATACATTGGATTTCCCCAATGTTTCATAATCATGGCATTGAGTTGTGGCAATTCGTCTTGTGGTTTTTTGATATTTGGATACCAACGGTAGCCCCATTCGGTAATATAATCGTCATAAACCCCAATAGAAGGATACCAACGGTTGATTTTATCCCCTGGTTGTGCTACATAATTGAAACGTGCATAATCCATAATGGAAGGTGCAACGCCATATTTGTCTGTAAAAGTTGTAGAACGTAGAGAATCTACAGGGTGAGCATAGCTCGAACCCATGTTGTGTGGAAAACCAAGCGTATGCCCAACTTCGTGTGCCATTACAAAACGCAAACCTAAGCCCATCATTTTATCAGACAAATAAGCAGTTTGCAATTCGGGTACAATCTGCGATGCTTGGATAACCATCCAATTACGCAACAAACTCATTATATTATGATACCAAAGAATATCACTTTCTATAATTTCGCCACTGCGAGGGTCATGCACGTGAGGACCTACTGCGTTTTGAATTTGTGTAGTAATGTAACGAATACAAGAATAACGGCTATCATCTGGGTCAAAATCAGGGTCTTCTTGTGGAGTTGGTGCATCTTTTGCGATAATTGCATTTTTAAAACCAGCTTTTTCAAAGCATTTTTGCCAATCTTCTATGCCTTGTTTCAAAAATGGTCGCCATTCTACAGGCGTTGCAGGGTCAATATAATAGACAATTTGCTTAGCAGGTTCTACCAATTCTCCACGCAAATATGCCTCTCTATCCGCAGGTTTTGGCTCCAATTTCCAACGAGTAATATATTCTACATTGTCGGCTTGGTGTTCTTTAGAGCCATAATCGGTAAAATCTACCGAGAAAAAGCCTGTACGTTTATCTGCTAAACGAGGCATTGCAGGATATTTTGGCAATAAAATAAAAGATTGTGTCATTTCGACTGACAAAGTTCCCGAAACTTGATTAGAAGGTGGGTTATTGGCAACATACGTTAAAACGTGCTTGATAACCATATTTTGCGGAAAACTTTTGGCTTGGGAAATATAACTTCTGGTATTATCTAAACGGCTTACTTGAAATTGCTTGCGTTGTCCGTCATTCAAAGCACCAAGCAAGGGAATATCTGTTGTAAAAAGTGGGGTAACATCAATCACTCTTGCAGTAGTATCTTTGTTAATGGCAGCAATATCAAAAGCAGCTATTACAGGCGAAAAATTATTTGCTTTTACCGATTTGTAAATTGGCAATTCTTCTGAAGCTACATTTTGTGTAGAGATATACTTTAATAGTAATTGGTTGCCTTGTTTGGCAAAACGTACCATTTGTTGTGGTTTTGCCTCCGAGCCTGCACCTCCAAAAATGAGGTTTTCAACGGCACCCGAAATTTTGCTGACAATTAGCATATCTCTTTCTAACAAACTATCAGGAACTTCAAAATAGTATTTGTCTTCTACTTTATGGATAAAAAACACGCCTTTTTTGGTTTCGGCAGCACTTGTAATCACTTCGCCGTATGGCTTGATTTTACTTGTTGGAGGTTTAGTTCCAGCAGGTGGTGTTGGAGTTGGTGGAGTTGGCGTTTTTTGGGCAAAGGAATTTGTCCCTGCAACACACAAAATTCCACCTAAAATAGCAGTACCAATAGTTTTTTTAAGGATTTTGCTACTTGGTTTAGTAAATACTGTTTTTGTCATGTAAAGAAAATGGTTGTTAATGAGAACTATTATAAATCTCAAAAGTTTGGAAAATACTTGCTGAGATTACATAAATTTTTCAAATGTAATTTAAGAAATTGAAAAAATGATGTTAAACTTTATTTATAAAAGTTAAAATATGTTATTATATGAGGATTTTGCTAATAATTTATAGTTATTGTAACAAACGTATTGTTTCCTATAGAAAGTATTTTCTGTAAGCTGTGTCAATTTACGTTACTTATTAAATACATAAAATTATGCACAAATTCCTAAAACAACTTATCACACAGACTATTCTTCGTAATGAAGACAAAAGCCCTGCCGAAAGCACCGATTATTCAGCTTTTGCACTTGCAAAAGGCTATTGGAAACTAAAAATAATTACCAAGCAATATCTCAAAGATTTTTTTCTGATTACTATCGGGATTTTTTCGGCTGCATTTGGTTTTAAAGGCTTTTTACTTACCAATCATTTTATTGATGGCGGTGCAACGGGTATTTCCTTACTTATTTCAGCTTTAACCAATATTCCTTTATCCTTCCTTATTATAGGAGTCAATATTCCTTTTATTATACTTGCTTATAACGTAATTGGTAAACAATTTGCCTTAAAAACAACTTTGGCAATTATAGGACTTTCTATTATTTTGGCAACGGTAAATTTTCCAAATATTACAGATGATAATTTATTGGTGGCGGTTTTTGGTGGCTTTTTTCTTGGTGCAGGTATTGGCTTTGCTATACGTGGCGGTGCTGTCATTGACGGTACAGAGGTACTTGCTATTTTTCTTAGTCGTAAAGTAGGAACAAGTATTGGAGATATTATTATTGCAATTAATGTGCTTATCTTTGGTGTGGCTGCTTATTTGTTAGGGATAGAAATTGCACTTTATTCGATGATAACCTATTTGGCTGCTTCCAAAACATTAGATTTTATTGTAGAAGGCATTGAAGAATATATCAGTGTAACAATTATAGCAACACATAGTGAAGAAATTAGGCAAATGATTATTCATCAAATGGGACGAGGCGTAACTATCTATCAAGGTAAACGTGGCTATGGAAAATATGGCGAAACAAAGGAAATTGATATTATTTATACTGTTATTACAAGATTTGAACTAAACAAACTAACTACAGAAATTGAAAAAATAGAACCAACAGCTTTTATTGTGATGAATCGTGTAAAAGATACCAAAGGCGGAATGATTAAGAAAAGACCATTAGACCATTAGTCCTAAAAAATTAGTTTTCAAACCAATATTTTATAAACTTTTTTATGCAATTACAAACTTTTGTTACTATTCCAGCTACAAAAATAAAAATTGATTTAACAAATCCTATTCTCTTAATAGGTTCTTGTTTTAGCGATGAAATTGGAAATTTATTGGAAAAAGATAAATTTTTAAGTTATGTAAATCCTTTTGGAACTATTTTTAATCCAATTTCTTGTTTTACACTCTTAGAAATGTGTTTAAAAAATACGGAATTAGGAGCAGAAACATATCTAAAAAAAGACGAATTATATTTTAATTATTTGTTACATTCTGATTTTTGGGCATATCAACTACCTGATTTACAAGAAGATATACAACATTGCAAACAAAAAATACAGAATTTTTTTGCAAATACCGAACAAAAAATAGTAATTATTACTTTGGGAACTGCTTTTGTGTATGAACTGCTTGCAAACCAACAAATTGTAGCAAATTGCCACAAACAGTCTTCCAAACTATTTGCCAAAAAACTATTAACAGTTGATGAAATTGTCAAAAAATTTGCAACTATTTATGCTCTTTTCCCAGCCAATACACATATTATTTTTACGTTGAGTCCTGTGCGTCATCTCAAAGATACCTTGCTATTAAATTCGTTGAGTAAGAGTATTTTGCGAGTTGCTTGTGCCGAAATAGAACAGAATTTTACGAATATTAGCTATTTTCCTTCTTACGAAATATTGTTAGATGAGTTGAGAGATTACCGTTTTTATACTTCGGATATGTTGCACCCAAGCCCACAGGCAGTTGGCTATATTTACCAAAAATTTTGTCATTCCTATATGAATCCAAATACTTTAGCATTTTTGGAAAAATGGAAAAAAATAAGCCAAAAATTAGCACATCATTCCTTTCACCCCGAAACTGCTGCCCACCAGCATTTTCTACAAAATTTATTGCAAGAATTACAAGCCATTACCGAAGTTAATTTGGAACAAGAAATAGAAAATGTAAAAGAAAAATTGCAGCAAAAATAAAACTATCTTTTGCAATTTGTGTAGCAACCGATATTCTTATTCAGACAAATAAAAGTCTGCTACAAAGGTTGCAAGGCTACTAATATTGCTCCTAAATAAAAAAGAAATATATAATCTTTGTTTTTTTTTGTTAAAATGCAAAATAATAAGAAATTTGTAGAAAATTGAATACCTAAACCGATAAACAAAATGACTACTGATTTTTTGCCATTAAATGGCACAGACTACATAGAAATGTATGTAGGTAACGCAAAACAAACAGCATTTTTTTATATCAATGCTTTTGGATTTGATATGGTTGCGTATGCAGGACCTGAAACAGGGGTTAGAGATAAAGTTTCGTATGTATTGCAACAAGGCAAAATCCGTTTTGTGATTACAGGAGCTATGTCGCCAGATTCGCCGATTGCAGAGCATATCAAACAACATGGCGATGGGGTAAAAGTATTGGCATTGTGGGTAGATGATGCCGAAAAATCTTTTTATGAAACGGTAAGTAGAGGTGCAAAACCTGCAGCCGAGCCAAAAACTATAGAAGATGCAGATGGCAAAGTGGTACTTGCATCTATTCATACATACGGCGAAACTTTGCACACTTTTGTAGAGAGAAGTAACTATCGAGGCGTATTTATGCCTGGGTATGTGGCGAAGAAAGTAGCAAGCAAAAATCCTATTGGCTTAAAATACATAGACCATTGCGTAGGAAATGTGGAATTAGGGCAGATGAATAAATGGGTAGATTTTTATGAAAAAGCAATGGGTTTCAAGCTATTGATAACTTTTGATGACAGTGATATTTCGACAGAATATTCGTCTTTGATGTCCAAAGTAGTATCTAATGGCAACGGCTACGTAAAATTTCCGATTAATGAACCTGCTGCTGGTCGCAAAAAATCACAAATTGAAGAATACATAGATTTTTATAAAGGGGCAGGAGTGCAACATATTGCGATTGCAACGGATAATATTGTGCATACAGTAGGAGAACTTCGCAAAAACGGCATCGAGTTTCTCAATGTTCCAGAAGTATATTATGAGGATTTATTGGACAGAGTAGGGAAAATAGAAGAAGATATTAAACCATTAAAAGAGTTGAATATTTTGGTGGATAGAGATGACGAAGGATATTTGTTGCAAATTTTTACCAAACCATTGGTAGATAGACCAACTTTGTTTTTTGAAATTATCCAACGCAAAGGAGCAACTTCTTTTGGCAAAGGTAACTTCAAAGCATTGTTTGAATCTATAGAAAGAGAACAAGCATTGCGAGGAAATTTGTAATTAGATAACGACAAATTTAAAATGTCAGCATCTAAATCTTATCATTGTTGTAGTTATTTTAAGCTAAAATACTTATAACAATGATATTTCTCCAATAAATAACGTGAACTACGGATACCGTATATTCGCCTTTAGGCGGGGCTGCCTAAGCGAATGAGTCTGGTAAATTGAAAGAAAAATAGTAATTATTTCTCAAAATTTGTGAATTTATAACCAAGTTCGTTTTTATCCTTACATTTCATTCGCTTAGGCAGCCCCGC
>JBIKRY010000430.1:0-2944 GCA_044348925.1 Bernardetiaceae bacterium | reverse complement strand
CTTGATTATAAAGGTTATTTGAAAAACGTGAATATTCATAAATAGTTGATAAGGCAAATTTTATCACATGATTTTGTTTTCTAAGCACTTGTAAAGTTGCCCCAGCACCTACAAAATATCTAAAATCTATTTTTCTGCGATAATTGGTGGCAATATAAGTCATAGCAAAAGGGTAAATTCGTTTTTGTGGGAAAAAATATAAATAATTACGACTAAAAATGTCATTATCTGCTTGTTTATTGTAAAACTCTTGGTACAAACTCGAATTTTGCGACTTGAAGACTATGTTTTTACTTGGTGCTACAGAAAAATCTATTTTACTTTTTAAAAGAAAAACGGCTACATTTCCTGTTTGATTTGCCCCAGTAAGATTTAGTCTTGTTTGAAACAGAACCGTATCACTTTCGTTGAGTTGTGCAAAAGTTTTGAAGGAAATAAAGACGAATAGAAAAAGAAAAACTATATTTTTCATTTGAGTTTTAGTTAATGTAATACACACAAAGCATATAACTTATTGATTATCAATAAGTTACAAACCTAAAAAAACAAGTAAGAAACAAATTTGTAAAATAGCGTAATTTTTAAGGCAAATTTGACAAAAGTAACCTACCTAAAACCACAAAAAAAGAAACTGTAAAAAACTTTTGCAGACTTTACAGTTTCTAATATTCCCAAACTCTTAAATCTAAGAACAATGCAAAACTACAAAAATTTAGCTAAAAAGCTATTCACTTCGCAAAATAATAATTTTGCGGAATTCGCCCAAACTACAGATACCTTACAATTTGTAGATAAGTTGCAACCTAAAACCTATTACGAAACTTACAAAGATTTGTATTTTGGTGCAAAGTTCTTTGCTGTTTTGGCACAGGTCGCAACTGCCATCAGTTCCTATTCATTCTTTGCGGAACTATTAAAAACCAAAATTACTAACCAATACTTGCTGGTTAGCTCGGTGGTGCTGGTTTTGGCAATCATTGAAACAATGAAATACCTTACTTTGAATAAGGCACTATTAAGCCTGTTCTCTCTACCCGCAAAGCCTAACTTTGTTCTTTTGGCTTTTGCCTTAATTCTATCAATATGTAGCATTTATGCAAGTGTTATAGGTGGTGGTAATTTAGGTATTGATACGCAAAAGGTCGTAACCGTAAAAAGTGAATTTGATACAGAAATAGCTAACCTACGGAACGAAATTAAGGATATTGCCAAACGAAATACCTACAAAGGTAATACCTATATTGCCGGCAAAGAAAAGGCACTTTTGCACCAAAAAGAAAGTGCCTTACAAGCTATGCAAGCCAAAAAAGATAATGAATTGAATAAAGTAAATGCCGAAAACGAAAACAAGGCAAATACTTTTAAAATTGGTTTTGGCATATTCGATTTGCTGTTCCTACTATGCACCCTGTACGTTTGGAATTTTATAAGAAAGGTAGCTATTGAAAGTTTGGCGAATGAACTGCCCCAGGGTCAAGCAACTCCTGCTGAAGATAACAAAGCTTTTGCACTGGATAACAAAGTTATTGCTATTGAAAATACAAATGTAGATAGTCAAGGCATTAATGAAAATACCAATACGCAAATTAATGCTATTCCAAACCAACACAATAAAATAGGGTTTCATTATGACTTTACACACTTAAAAAACAAGGAAAAACCTAATAAAATGAATGACACTGTTTTAGATGACAACGTAGGCACTAATAAAATGAATGATTTGCCTACAGTGAACGTAAATAACAGTGAACGTATAACAGTGAACGTAGATAAGGATACGGATAGTATCTGCCCCCCTATAAAGGTAGATATGCCTACAGTGAACGTAAACAGTGAACGTATAGTAATTACCTTACAAGCAAATGAAAAGGAATGTTTGCACTGCCAAAAGGTATTTAGTTTTAAGCATTGGAACGCAAAATATTGTAGTGAAACTTGTAGGATAGGAGCATGGGAACTACGCACAGGAAAAACTTTTACAAAACCTAAAACCAAATAAAATCATGAAAATATACTTAAAAAAATGTTCGGTTTGTTGTGAAGGAGATTTGCAATTAACTTGGCACACAAAAAGAAAATCAAAGGAAATTTGTCTAAGGTGCGATGACTGCAAAATATTTGGCTTGTCCGACAAAATGATTTTGAATAGCATAGATATTTTAGACATGGCAATTAAAACATCTCGACAAACTATCAAAGTTGCAAAATAGGTTAGCACCAGTGTACGCAAAATTAGTAAAAAAAAGCCTTTGTAGCACCTACTACAAAGGTTTTTTAGCTTTTACTTTATTGCACCAACAAATACAAGTTTCTTTGTTTTTATAAATTGTAGTAAAAAACAATTTATTAAGGCACTAAAAAGGACAAATTATTTTTTCATTCCAATTTTTGGCATAGCTAACATTTGGCAAACTTATTTTGTAGTGCAAACTTTTTGCAAAACTCAAAAAGTCTCTTTTTGGTGCTGGTGTTTCGATATTGGTGCAAAGCTGGTGCAAAGTTGGTGCAATTACTTCGGGTGCAATTACTTCGGGTGCTGGCACTATTGGTATTTTTCCATTTTTAGCTTGTTTTAAGGCATTGTTTTTTAAGTTAATATAAAGCTCGTTTAAGTCCTTAAATTCGTTTAAATCAATAAAATTAATAGTAAAAAAAGCTAATTCATTGCACACTACCTCTATTTTCTTTTGTAATATTTCGCTGGCATTTTCTTTATTAGTTACTTTTGCAAGTTTATCATTATCCAAATATATTTCTACATTCAAATTATTTGCTTTACAAGTGCTAAACAAAGTTTTTAGCTGGTTTTCTGTTACTCCAGCACTTTGAAAAGCTATTGCACCTGCATATTTTTCGTGTGCTGGTAAAAAACGGCTTACTTGCATAGCTATTAAACTATCAAAAACGCCTTCAGTAATAGCTATATTGCAATTATTTAAACTTT
>JBIKRY010000146.1:0-10927 GCA_044348925.1 Bernardetiaceae bacterium | reverse complement strand
ATATTGCCATCGATTGGCAAGTTAATCTCTCAAGATGACGCAGCATACACTTATTTACCCGAATCCGTTAAAGCATTTCCGTATGGCATAGAATTTTTACAAATTTTAGAAAAAGTTGGATTTAAACAAACTTTATGCGTACCACTAACCTTCGGAATCAGTTCCATTTATGTAGCCACAAAATCGGTGTAATTTTGTGTCTATTTGTTGCAAGCATTTCGCAAAATGCCATTGCACAAAAATCAAAATCTATCAATCTTCCATTCTATGATGAACGGAAAATTCACTTTGGCTTTCAGCTTGGTGGTATGATGTCTAAACTCAATACCGCAAGCTCGGATATGTTTGTGAGTGATGTCCAAGATACGACTGCAGCCATTGCCTTTACGCCTTTGGTTTCACCAGGTTTTTCTTTAGGGTTTATTGTGAGTCTGCGACTCAAAGATGACCTTTGGAATCTGCGGTTTCTGCCAACGGTTTCGTTTTATGAACGGAGTATGCGGTTTGAATATCGTAACAACGTATTTGAAACCAAAACTTACGAAAATACTTTTGTCGAATTGCCATTGCTTATCAAATATAAGTCTATTAGACGAGGAAATATGCGTATGTATTTGATTGGTGGTGCTACTGTAGGATTTAAAGTGGCAGGAGATAAACAAAAATTAGACCCTGACCAAATTATTACTTTAAACAATAATTTTGAAATTAGTTATGGTTTTGGAATAGATGCGTATTTTGATTTTTTCAAATTTGCCCCAGAATTGCGTTTTTCGCATGGCATAGGCAATGTATTGGCTTCGCCTAATAACAAATTTACAGATGTTTTGGGTGCAGTTACTACGCACAGAGTTTGTTTATACCTAAATTTTGAATAGTAAATCTAATTTTAATAGTAGTGTGTAGCTCCAGCTACGCACTACTATTATGCAATTCACATTGCCTAATTTATGGTGTTTTATTTGTTTAAATACAGATTTAATTGGCTAATTCTCCAAAATTTTCTCTTTTTCTTTACCTCTTGTCAAGACTTCCAAATTTTTTTTATTTTATTTTAGTAAACCCCCAATTTTTCCTATCTTTGTTTATGAAAAATATACCAATATGACAGAAAAATATATTAACCCATTTACAGATTTTGGATTTAAGAAAATTTTTGGGGAAGAAGAAAATAAAGATTTGTTGCTGGATTTTATACAAACTTTGTTGCCTGAAAAGAAAAATATTATTTCGATAACCTATCTTAAAACTGAAAAATTAGGTCGTGCAAATACAGAAAGAAAAGCCATATTCGATTTATACTGTTAGAATGACAAAGGCGAAAAATTTATTGTCGAACTCCAACGTGCAGAACAAGATTATTTCAAAGAACGAAGTATTTATTACGCCACTTTTGCAATACAGGAGCAGGCAAAAAAAGGAAACGGTGCGACGTTTCGCTGGGATTATAATTGGCAGGGAGTTTATACAATTGCTATTATGGATTTTGCTTTTACTTCTTCCACACACCAAAACGTAAAAACACAAGTAGTTTTGTATGATGAAGAAAATCAAACTATTTTTTCGGATAAGTTGAAGTTTGTGTATTTGGAGATGACAAAATTTAATAAAAGTATAGATGAATTAGAAAATTACTATGAAAAATGGTTATATTTACTCAAAAATTTGGCTTTTTTAGACGAAATTCCTAATAAATTACGAGAAAAAGCCTTTCAAAAAGTGTTTCAAATTGCAGAAATAGCAAAATATAACTCTAAAGACCGACAAAGTTATGAAAACAGCTTGAAATACTATCGTGATATGGAAAATTCACTGGATTTAAAATATGCTAAAGGCAAAGAAGAAGGATTAAAAGAAGGATTAAAAGAAGGACTTTTACAAACAGCACGTAATATGCAAGTCGAAGGGTTTAGTGCTACACAAATAGCTAAAATAACAGGCTTGACAGAAATCGAAATAAAAGAGTTATAAAATAAGCCCAGCAGAGGAGTACATAGGCTACCTAAACTATATTATGATTTCTGTTGCTATTATTTTTCAAATGAATAGAAATTATTTTCTACTTTTTTTATGTGCTTATAGAGTAATTTTGCGGCTTGTGTATGTCCTTCTTTGTTCCAATGTCTATCAAAACGAAAAAAATGTTCCTCAGTCAAAATACTCGAAATATCTACCATACTCAGCTTAGTATGTGGATTTTTAGATAAATAGTTGCTAAAATTTTTATATTTTTCTTTTGTAGTATGTATTTTTTTATTTGCGTGTAGGACAATAATTTCTCCTTGATAAAATTTGCGAATTTCTGCTACAATAGAAAAAAAAGCCTCTGTTTCTTGGGGACTATCTATTTTCTTATCTACATTATCCTTATTTTTTACTTTTTTAAAAATAGATTTTAGCAAATTAAACGTATATTTGTATGGATAATAGGTTTTGTTTTCCAAATTTACTAACACTGTTTCTTCATATTTGGCAAGTGTTGGGGCTTGGTATTGAAACTTATTTTCTATATATGCTATATTTTCTGCTGCATCATTCGAACAATATTGCACAACCAAAAAACGACAAGATGCTAACGAAATACGTTGTAATGCCAAAATTTCACGCACCGTATTATACGAACTTACGCCCATATTCAAACCCTTATACTGCAAATAGTTGGCAGTTTTGTTGGCAAAACAATCTTCGTTTTCTACTCCCCAACCCATAGTATAGGAATCTCCAATAAAAACAATTTCAGGATTTACCAAACTTTGTTCTTCACTGCGATAACCAGCACTATTGGTCAAAAAATTGGTAGAAAATTCTTTGCTACTATGTTTTACATGTACATTGGGGCGAAGTTTATAAAATAAAATACTATCATATTGACCTATATTTTTGTCAAATTGTGTAATATTTTGGTGTTGTGCATTGATTAAATGAAATATTTTGAACAACATAGAATTATTTTTTACTGTAAAAGGCTCTTTTTGCTCGGCTACTACTTTTGGCAAGGCAACATATAAAACTATCTCTATTGTTGCTAAAATAATTAGAGAAAAAAAAGTGTTTATTTTAGTAAGACGAGCAACAAAAATAACAAAACTTGTTAAAGCCACAGGCACACAAAGCATATAGGTATAAATGGTAATTTGATTATACAAAAACCATGAATATTTGAAACCAAGAATGACAATTCCTAAAACAGAAGTAAGTAATAAAATTATTTTTTTTTGTAATATGCTCATTTTTTTAATTAATATAAGTTGTATGGAATGTAAGATAGCCAAATGTACAATTAGATATTTTTATTTTATGGAAAAGCAAAAAAAATTAACTACTGTATGATTTTTTAATACCTTTGCCTTACAAATTTACGTTATATTACCATTTTACTATTTTATGATGATGTCTTTTAATTTTGAACAAGGCGAAGTAATTTTAATCAACAAACCCTATCAATGGACTTCTTTTGATGTAGTCCGCAAAATATGTTATACCATTAAAATGCGGAGAAAAGTAGGACACGCAGGCACTTTAGACCCTTTAGCAACAGGCTTGTTGATACTTTGCACAGGCAAAATGACCAAAAAAATAGAAATGTATCAAGCCGCCGAAAAAGAATATACAGGCGAAATGATACTTGGATTTACTACACCATCTATAGATTTGGAAACAGAACCCGAAAACGAAAAAGATATTACACATCTTACAGAAACGCAAATTTTGGCACAAGTACCACAGTTTTTGGGAATAATTACACAAATTCCACCAATATTTTCGGCAGTAAAAATTAATGGAAAACGTGCCTACGAACACGCAAGAAAAGGCGAAGAAAAAATCATAGAGCCAAGACAAGTAGAAATCAAAGAATTTGAAATAACAGCCATCGATTTGCCTAAAGTTAGCTTTAGGGTTGTGTGTTCAAAAGGTACATATATTAGGAGTTTGGTGCGTGATTTTGGCGAATCGTTGGGAGTTGGGGCATATATGTCGGCACTTGTACGCACACGCATAGGCGAATTTAAACTCGAAGATGCTTTGGAAATGGAAACTTTTATTGCCCAAGTGCAGCAAGAAAGAGAAAAACTGCTAAACCAATAAGCTATTTTGGCAACATAATTTACTAATTTCTATTGTTATGTGTTAAAAAATCTAAAATTAGCATATAAATTGTATAGGTATTGCCTATAACATCATGTTTCTATGCAATACGCTGAAATAGACCATACACAATTTCCAATCGTAGTGATTCGTTTTCTCAAATCCGAGCCTACCAGCCAAGAATTTCGTGTTTTTCTCAAAGATTTGGCAGATTTATATCTTTGTGGCGAAAGATTTATTGTTATTTTTGATGCCACAAAGGTAAAATTTTTGTCTTTTGAGTTGCGGATTCGCCAAGCAGAATTTATCAAAAAACACAGAACTAAAGTAGCTCGTAGTGTTATTATGAATTTATATATTTTGCCGACAGCCTTACAACGCACTATTTTAAAGAGTATTTTTTTGATTCAAAGCCCTATTGCACCTTATCAAATCGTGCATACTTTTGGCGAAGCTATGCAAATAGCGAAAAAAGAATTACAATTTTATAGATAACTCCAGCAATTCCCGTTTTTTCCTTAAAGTTCTATTATTTGTTGAAGTATGGTAGTGAATAGAATTTTTTTAAAAATAATTACGATACAATTTCGTGTAAATAGAAAAGAAAAGTTAGTTTTGCGTTTATTCATTAACCGTATGACAAAACTATTTCTTTAATCAAACACAAAAAAAACTTTATGAATCAAATTTGGAGGAAAAAACCTATCAGTGCTTTTGAAGCTGATATGAAAAAAAGTGAGTTAAAACGAGTTTTAGGACGTTGGAGTCTAACCGCAATAGGTATTGGTGCTATTATTGGTGGTGGTATATTTGTATTGACAGGTACAGCAGCACATTATCATGCGGGACCTGCCTTAGCCTTATCTTTTGTAGTAGCTGGTATTGCGTGTATTTTTGCAGCCTTATGTTATGCCGAATTTGCGTCTATGTTGCCCGTAGAGGGTTCTGCATACGCATACGCATACGGAACAGTAGGCGAAATTTTTGCGTGGATTATTGGCTGGGGTTTAATTTTGGAATATGCCATGGGTGCTATGACAGTCGCCGTAAGTTGGTCGGGATATTTTAATAAACTTATCGGGCTTTTTGGCTTATCTATTCCTGCATGGCTCAAAAATGACCCTTTTAGCTTTTCGGAGGGTGGTTTTGCTATCAATTTGCCAGCCTTTTTGATTGTTTGGTTGGTAACTTCTGTTTTGGTAAAAGGTATCAAAGAAGCAGCAAGTGCCAATAATATTATTGTTATTGCCAAATTAGGTGCTGTATTGTTTGTAATTATTGTAGGTGCATTCTTTGTTTTACCAGAAAATTGGGTTCCTTTTATTCCTGAAGCAAGAGAAATTATTGGGGAAAATGGAAAACCACACATGGCATACGGCGTAGCAGGAGTTTTTGGTGGTGCAGCAGCAGTTTTCTTTGCTTATATTGGTTTTGATGCTGTTTCTACGCAAGCAGGGGAGGCTATAGACCCTAAAAAAGATATGCCTTTTGCGATTATAGTTTCTCTGTTGGTTTGTACCGTTTTATATATTGCAGTAGCTTTGGTATTAACAGGTATGATAAACTACAACGACATTGTAGGAGATGCTTTGAAAGCACCTGTAGCAGCAGCTTTTGAAAAAGCAGGGCAACCTTGGGCAGTATTTATCATTACTACCGCAGCAACAGTAGGGCTTATTTCGGTAATGTTAGTAATGATGTTAGGGCAAACTCGTGTATTTTTGGGTATGGCAAAAGATGGTTTGTTGCCTGATTTTTTCAAAGTAATTCACCCAACTTTCAAAACTCCTTATAAAAGCACTATTTTGGTAGGCTTGGTAGTATCTATTGTAGCAGCTTTTACCCCAATTAGTTTGTTGGGTGATATGACAAGTTTTGGAACTTTGTTTGCCTTTGCAATGGTTTGCGGAGCAGTGTGGTTGTTGCGTATTCGTGAGCCACAATTAGAAAGAGGTTTCAAAGTGCCTATGTTGCCTCTCATAGCACTATTGGGCATTGGAACTAATCTATTTTTGATTATCAACCTAAATCCTTTGGCACAACGATTGGCTATGGGCTGGTTGGTAATTGGTGTAATCGTGTATTTTGTGTACGGTAAACAAAATAGTAATTTGGAAAAAGCCAATAATCAATAAAATAAATAAAACCTATTGCGTAACAAAACTACGCAATAGGCAATTTTTCCTCCTTTCCTTTTCTATCAAATAACTTATCTTATTCAAAAAACTATTTTAATTATGCAAAATTGGAAAGAAGAAAATAATCGTCTAAGCAAAACATTTATTTTCAAAGATTTTTGCGAAGCCTTTGCTTTTATGACGAGAGTGGCTTTTATTGCCGAAAAACATAACCATCACCCAGATTGGACAAATATTTATAATCGGGTAGAAATTAATCTAAATACCCATGACGCAGGAGGTATTGTAACCGAAAAAGATAGAGAATTGGCAAAACTAATTGATACAATATAGATGCTACAATTTTACTACCTTAAAGTTACACAAATTATATTATTTATCAAAATACTCATAAATAACTACAAAAATGACACTTAAAGAAAAAATTAGCAATATTATTACCGAAAGAATTATTACAAATCCTGAAATATTTTTGGTAGAGGTTTTAGTATCAGACAAAGCAAAGCAAAAAATAGTGGTGCTGTTAGACGGAGATAAAGGCGTGGACATTGACCAATGTGCCGAAGTTAGTCGCCAACTTGGTGAAATTATCGAAGCAGAATTATTGATAGAAGATGCGTATATTTTGGAAGTATCTTCCCCAGGCTTAGATTTTCCTCTCAAATTTCCACGTCAATACACTGCAAATATAGGTAGAATGTTGCGAGTAGAAACCAAAGAAGGTAGTTTTTTTGGCAAAATTACTACCACCACAGACACAAATTTTAGCATAGAACTTGAAATAAAGAAATCAAAAACGCAAATCAAAAAAGATTTAGCAGCAGGTATTCCAGCCCCCGAACCTATCAAAACCATAGAATTTGCGGAGGTTAAAAAAGCATTGATTGAAATTAAACTATAAAATAGTAGCAGGTTTTGCATCAAAATTTAGTACGAATAGAAAATCTATGACTACCAAATTTGCAAACAAGTATCTAAAAATTTACTTGACCAAACCTTACTTCCAAAATTTTATTAGCTATGCAAGCAAATTTATTAATAGATTCCAAATCAAGTTTGGGCGAAGGTGCTATTTGGAATCAAGCAAGCCAAGAACTATATTGGATAGATATAGAGTTAGGAATTTTATATCTGTATAATCCAATAACGAATACCAATAGAAGTATTTTGCTTGGGCAAAAAGTAGGTACAGTTGTACCTACTACCAATGGTACTGTGTTGGTGGCTTTGCAAGATGGCATTTATGAATTACATCTTGCAACAGAACAAAAACAAATGTTGGTAGCAAGACCAGAACCCGATTTTCCCCAAAATAGATTTAATGATGGCAAATGTGATGCTGCGGGCAGATTTTGGGTAGGCACTTTGTCTATGTTAGAAACGGCAGAAGTAGCAGCTTTATATGTATTGGAAAAAGGAGTAATTCGCAAAAAGTTAGATAAAATAACGGTTTCTAATGGCATTGTTTGGTCTTTGGATAACACAAAAATGTATTACATAGATAGTCCAACACGAACTATTAAGGAATTTGATTATGATATAAAAACAGGTGCTATTAAATTTAGCAGAATAGCTGTTCAAGTTCCCGAAAATTTGGGTTATCCAGACGGTATGACTATGGATAGCGAAGGTATGCTTTGGGTAGCTATGTGGGAAGGGTTTTGTGTGGCAAGGTGGAATCCAAACAACGGGGAATTGTTGATGCGGATAGAAGTACCTGTTTTGCGTGTTACTTCTTGTGCTTTTGGTGGCAAAAATTTAGATACTTTATACATTACCACTGCAAAAATAGGAGCAAAGCAAGAAGAATTGGACAAGTATGTGCATAGTGGGAGTTTGTTTGTCGCAAAAACAGGGCATCAAGGTATTCCAAACACTTACGCCAGCACAAAATAAACACACAAGACCATAATTTACTCGCAGAAACGAGAAAGTAAACTTAAATTTGTTGCTTTTTATGTCAAAAAACTCAAGAAAAACTAATTTATTTCACAAAAAATTAATATGTAATTCTTTAAAAACTCTTTATAAATACTATATTTATAGCAAATTTTAAGACAATGAAAAGAAAATTATCTATTTACTTCTCTATTTTATCTATTTTTTTTTATAATTATGGATATGCACAAATAGCTGCCCAAGATACCGTTTGGGAATCTTCTGTAAAAGAAATTTTGAACTTGCCATTCAATACAAGTAATTGGCACGACATAAAAATTACGACAGCCAGCCGAGCCGAAGAATTATCGAGCAAAGCACCTGCAATGATTCGTGTAGTAACAGAGGAGCAGATTCGTAGGCGTTGTTATCGGTCATTGGTAGATTTGATTCGAGATTTGCCCGACTTTAAAGTAGATGATGCCGCTATAGAACAGTCTTATAGTGTCATTACTACGCGTGGCGTGCATGAACAGTCCTTATTTGTGGTATTGTTAGACGGAGTTCGTATTTCATCACCAACCAATGAAAATATGATGCTCCTCGAAAACTATCCCCTAACTATGGCAAAACAAGTAGAAATTGTCTATGGTGCAGCTTCGGCTTTATACGGTGCTGATGCTTTGGCAGGAATCATTAATATTATTAGCAAAGAAGCCGATAAAAAAAATATTTTCGAAATTACGCCAACCATTGGTAATCATAATTTATATAATATTTCAGGATTTACGAGTATCAAATTGCACCCTGAAGTTTCTTTAACTTTGTCAGGCACTTACCATACCGATAAGCAAGCAGATTTGAGCCAATATTACAAAAGTGATACGTTATTTGATTTGCGAGGAAATCAGACAGGCACTTTTAACACAATTTTTGGAAAAGTAACTCCCACAGCCAAATTAAGCCCAAATTTCGAACAACCAATTTTGGCAAATTCTATTTATGGGGCTTTGAAAGTTCGCAATTTCCGTTTTTCTATTTTCCGAAATTATGCCGAAAGTTCTACCTCTATTTCTTCTACGCCACAAAATAGTGTTTACAATAATAATGTTTTTTACGGGCAACGTCTTTTTATGGGCAGTGCAAACTATCAAAGAAGTATAGGAAAGGTAACTTTTAATAGCTTGTTAATGGGAAGTGAATATGAAGTAAATCCAGAATCCAATTTCCGAAATATTTATACAGGAATGGAATTGGGTTATGGATATGCTTTAGGAAAAGTTGCTAAGTTGGAACAACAAATTTCTTGGCAGATTCACCAAAAACTAACTATGACAAGTGGCATAACCTACGAAAGTTTTTTCTCTATTCCACTTACTGCAAATTCGCCAAAACCAATTAATACGGATAATGCCATTAATAGTGTTTATTTAGGCACAACTATTCCTATGAGAATTTACACGATTTCTTATAGCAATACAGGCGGATTTATGCAATTACAATACAATCCCTCACAAAAACTTGCCGTAACTGTTGGTAGTCGTTTAGATTATAATAGCCGTTTTGGAGCAACTTTTAACCCTCGTTTAGGTCTGGTTTGGAATCCTACACCAAAAACTACAATCAAAGCTCTGTATGGTTCGGCATTTTTGGCTCCTTCCCCCGAAAAGGCTTTTGGACACTATGGCTCTTTTACAAGCAATGATGGTGGCAAAACGTACCAATCGTCTTTTTGGCATTTACCAAATCCTAATTTACAACCTATTTACTCAAAAAATTTAGAATTTGGTTTTAGACAATTATTTGGCAACAATTTAGCACTAAACTTAAATATTTATCATACTTGGTTGAGTAATTTGTATGATGAGTTATCAGATAAAGAAAACGAAAATTTGTATAATGGTAAGTTTTTAGGGTATGATGTAGGTCGTATTGTTTTACGCATCAATCAAGGCAATCAACGCAATTATGGTGGAACTTTGCAATTAGATTATCGTAAAGAAATGAATAAAAACTTATTAATTGAGGCGTATGCTGCATTAAGTTATATAGATGGCGTAGTAGAAACGCAGATTGATAATAAAACAGAAGAAATAACGGCAGGAATGATAACCCCAATGCAATTTAAAATGGGGTTTGATATTCGTTACAAAAAATTTACACTTTCTTTGCGTGGTAACCAAGTTGGTACACAAATTTTGCAAAAGACAATGGCTAATAATCCACGCCAACGCCAAGAAGTAGAAGGTTATTTTCTGCTCAATGGTGCTATTCGATATAATGTCTATAAAGAAAGTTGGTTATTTATCAATATTTTTAATGCTTTAGACCAACGATACCGAAATATTAGCTTGAATATTGACAAAAATAGTCCTTATTATTTTGCAGGAATGCCCCAACAACCTATACGTATTTCGACAGGCATACAAATCAAATTTTAGAAACCACTTTTTTATTGCAAGCCTTGCAAAACGAAAACTGTAGTTCACATTATATTATGCTAAAAATTAATTGGTTTTATCCAAAGATGTCATCTCTGCAAAAAAGATGACATCTTTATGTTTTGTTTTTTATAAAATTATTTTAGTTTTAACGTGAACTACGGATTACTTTATTGATAATCAACAAGTTACAAGTAAAATATATAATAAATAAGTTGCGTAGCAACCGTATATTCGCCTTTAGGCGGGGCTGCCTAAGCGAATGAAATGTAAGGATAAAAACGAACTTTATTATAAATTCACAAATTTTGAGAAATAATTACTATTTTTCTTTCAATTTAGCCGACTTATTCGCCTAAAGGCGAATATACGGTATCCGTAGTT
>JBIKRY010000429.1:0-2954 GCA_044348925.1 Bernardetiaceae bacterium | reverse complement strand
AAAAAGATTTTCTACTTACTAAATATTTAGATTTTTCTACTTTTAAAAATAAATATGAAAATGCCAAATATTTTAATGGAAAACTAAAATATACAGCAGAGGAGGCTTGGTTTATTATTAACACTTATATACGTGGCTATGACAACAATAAGGATATAGTAAATTTTGAGGAAATAAAACCTACACCTGTTGAGTTTCCTGCCGACTTTTTCACAGATATTTTGAAGGAAATATACCAAAATTTCTATAAAAAACTACTTGAAGATGGGTATTGGGATAAAGCAAAAGCTATTCGTTATATTAATCAATACAACTCTGAAACTCCTAAATATAGTGCTATATTTTGCGATGAAGCACAAGATTTTTCTCGTGCAAGTTTGGAGTTTATTGTTCAACAATCGGAGTTTTTAGAATTTGATTTGGCTGATAATGAGGTTGTACCTATTGTTTTTGCAGGCGACCATACTCAGACCGTTGACCCAACAGGATTTAGTGTGGCAAGAACAAAAGATATTTTTTATAGTCAGCTTAAAAGTAAATTACAAAGAGAAAGTTATATACCAGAATATAATTACAGGTCGGCTCGTGCAGTTGTAAATCTTGCTAATATTATTCAATATTACAGAAAAAAAGTATTAGGTATTGATATTCAAAAACCTCAAAAATCCAAAAAAGTAGAGCCTATCGAAGGTTATACTCAAAACGTATTTTTAAGTTATGACAAGCTAACTGATAAAACTATCAAACAAAAGTTACGTTACAAGGCATTTATTATACCTACTGACGCAAGTAACAAAGACAATTTTTTACGAGAAAATTCATTTTTTGAGTGGAATACCGAAAATAAACAGGCAGTATTTCATAATATTCAAACAGCTATTGAAGCCAAAGGTGTAGATTTTAAACAAGTAGTGGTGGTTGGATTTGGAGATTTTTATCTTAAAGAGTTTCAAACTTTGTCGTGGGAAAGTTCAAATTTTGAAAATATTTTTGAGGAAAAATATTTTTTTAATAAATTATATGTAGCTATTACAAGGGCTCAAAATGAACTAATTATTGTGGATAGTGATGAAGCTTATCAACAATTTTGGGAAAAATTACGCTTACCTAATCAAATAAATGATGGTTGGGAGGATTTAAGACAAACACAAGATAATATACTTATTAAAGCTGATAATATTATTCCAAGTAAAGAAGAAGATGAAATAGAAAGTGTAAACATCACAAAACAGCAAGCCATAGCAGAAAAAAATGCAAATGGTTTGCGTTTAGTAGCCTTGCGTTTTTATAGATTGGGTGATGAAAAGCAGTATCTTGACTGTTTGGCATTATCGGAAGAACTCAAAGGTAATTGGGGAGAAGCTGCCAAATTATATGAAAAATTAGGCTTAAAAGATGATATATTAGAAAAAAGGTCTAATTGTTATTTCAAAGCCCAACAATGGGAAGACCTGCTAAAAATTACGACACTCAAAACAGACCAACATCTGACACGTTGCGTGATAGCTAATTTAATGACTAATCATTTTGCCCGTATTAAACCTAATGCCATAAATGATTACAAAAATACATTAGCCAAATTGCTAAACGAGATAGAATGGGCAAAAAGTTTAGCTACCTCCTTGATAAAGTATTTAACTTATTTGAAAGAGAATACTATTAATTTTATTCTTACAAGTTTGGCTATAAAGGAGTTGAATGTGCTAACAAATCCTGAAATGCTACATCAAATAGCTTTATTACATTTTGAGGCAAAAAATAATGCACAAGCAAAAGATTTTTGGAATTTGGTAGAGGAGGGAGATAAGGAAAAGCCTTGTAAAGAATATCTTGAAAATCTTGTATTATATTATGGGCAACAAGGAGAAATAGAAAGTAAAATTATAAGCATTGGAAAGCTATTAGAATATAAATTGCCTCAAATAGAATTACAACAATACCAAGACCAAGTGTTAGCAGTGGCAACTACTCAACTACATAATTTACCTACAAGTTTTGCATTTATTCAAGTCTTGTTGAAAGTTTTGATTATAAAACATCCGAATGAAAACGAAATACTAATTTTAATAACACAACTTGAAAAAATAGCTTTGCAAGAGAATAATATAAGACTTTTGAAAAGTTATTACGAAAATTTATTAGAAGAAGTAACTCTGCCTATATATTTAGCTGAATTTATTGTTGAAAGATGGGCTAAATCTATAATTTTATTACCTCATAAGTCTACTGATTGGCTTAGTAAGCTCAATGAAAAATATAAGGAATATTCAAAATTACATCAATTAAATTTTCAAGCATTTACAGAGCAAGAGTTAACAGAAATTATAACTACTCCTAAACAAATACATAAGCAACTTTCAGAACATTTTGAACATATTACTATCCTAAATTTTAGACGTTTCAAAATAATAGAACTAAAAAATTTAGGTAAATTTAATTTGATTGTTGGGGATAACAATGTAGGCAAAACTTCGCTATTAGAAGCTCTTTTATTTACACCCGAAGAACAAGTATTTACCAGAAGATTAGCTTATGCTTATTGGGAAAGAACTCACGATTTTATACCCATTATAAAAGATACCTTTTGGGAGGATTTTATATATGCTAACGATATTCAAAATTACAAAATGTCTTTTATTGTTACTCAACAACGTAGTAAATTTGAGTTTGAGCCTACTTTTACAGATTTAAAAGCACCACTTTCTGTGGCTGATAGTGTAAATACACAACTAATACCGTTTGGGAAAGGATTTGGCAAAGAATTAGCAGAAATTTACTATGCCAATATAGAAGATGCAGAAGACGAGATTGCAGAAAATTTTATAAAAAATATGCAAAGTTTCATTCCAAATATAAACAGAATTATAGCGAATGCTAAAACAGGTGAAATAAAACTTAGAGAAAAAGGTCTTGATATAAGATTGCCTTTGCATCAATATGGAGAGGGAGCTAAT
>JBIKRY010000428.1:0-2994 GCA_044348925.1 Bernardetiaceae bacterium | reverse complement strand
TTCTATAATTTGCCAACTCTTGACAGAAAGGTCTGAACTATATTTTTTGATTCGCATTCACAAATATAGCTACTTTTTGTCAAGAAATTTTTAACTCAAACAGCTTCTAAGTTTTAATAACTCCGTTATCAGCAATTCATTGTCTTGCTTTTCAAAAGCATTTGCTACTTTTTCCCATTTTCCTCCGTCTATTTCTCTAATTCCTTCGGGAATTGTCGGGTAAACGTGGAACAAATCGTCTAAATAACTTCGTTGATTAGCATAGTCTATGCTTAGTTGTGTAAAGTAATTCATAGTTATTTTTTCAAAGATAAATTTTTAAAGTAGTTTTCCAAAACGGCACACAACATATTTTATGTAGGCAAAAACCTCCATAAATTACATTACTAATTAAATCTGCAAAAACTTTATAGTCTAACTCCCATTACCGTTATATCATCTGTTTGTGTTTCGTTTCCCATGCTAATCCATTGGTTAATTGCCGCATCCAAAATTTGTTGTTGCTCAGACATGGTTTTTTTGTGATTATCAAATAATAATTCTCTAAACTGTTTTGACATAAATTTTTTGTGATGATAGCCTCCAAATTGGTCTTGATAACCATCAGAAAATAAGTAAATTTGTGTATTTTGTGGCAAAATAGGTATTGTAATTTGGGTAAATACTTTTTCTTTTGTCGTATTTCTATCCCCTAAAGAAAATTTATCTCCTTTCCATATTTCCAAATTATTATTTTGAATCATATACATACTACTCATAGCTCCTGCATAAAATAATAAGTTCTTCTTTTCTTGAACAGTAATAAGTGCTATTTGTATTAGGTTTTCCGCATCAAAATTATTTTAACCACATAGTAACATAGATACATAGAAAAATAGAAGTTAATGAAGGTAATATAAGTAGAAAAACTGTGTAAATATGCGTGTTCTGTGTTATCCGTGTTCAATATTTTAGCAGTAAGACGAATTTTATTACAACTTTATTACATAAACCTTACTTTAAAATTTTGATGCGGAAAACCTAAATACTTTAGACGTATCTTGCATATTTTTTTGTGCTAATACACGCCAAAGACTGTCTGTTGGAGATTGTCCTAAAACAAAACTAACAGAAACGTAAAAAATAAATAGACAAAAATATAAGCTACGCAACATATTGCAAGTATAACAATATATTTGATATTTACAAGTTAGATTTTTCAATATTTTAGGTTTTACGCATCATCTTTTTAAGTAAGTTTTTTGTTATAAAAACTACGTTTTATCGCAAAAAAGTACGTAGCTGGAGCTACGTACTACACAACTTGGATTATATATCTATTTTTTGGCAATCTATTTGGTAATTGCCTCTAATTTTTTCTCAATCTCGTGATAACGGTCTGTAAAGCCTTGCAAGAGATTTTGTTCGGCAGGTTTCAAACGACTACTAAATTTTAGAAATTGACTAAAACGATGATTTGTTTCGTCTAATTCTTTTTTGATGTCGTGTAATTGTGCAATATGGTTTTGCATTGGTAAAAAATGAGCATTAATTTTGCGTTGCAGGCTATCTGCACGTCGAGTTTGATAAGTAAGTTGCTGTTCGATAGTGCCTTTTACTTTGCTAATATTATTTATTTTTTCCAATTTGTTAATATTTTCTTGCATACTCATTGTACGTTCTTTGTCCAAAAGCATATTAAGGCTATCTTCTTTGAGTGCCAATGACTCTTTTTCCATAGAAATTTCCATGAGTATGGCTTGAATTTGCTCTCTTTCTTTTTTTAAGTTATTAATGTCTATTTGGTCATTAATAAAATAAGCCGAAGCACCCACTACTGCGGATACAATCATTACCGCCACCAACCTAAAATTCCGTTGTCTGCGTGTTTTGGCTTTTTCTTCTTTGGTTTGTAGTTTTTTGCTTTCTTCTATAAATTGTTTTTGTAATTCGGTTGGAAAAGGTTTCTTTTTGGTTTCTTCGTTTTCCTTTAGCCATGCCATTGCAATATTCAATTCATTTCCTCGCAAAAGAAAAGATGCATCATTTTCTTTTTGTTGCCATTCTATAGCTTTATTTGCCCATTGTGTATGCTGTTGCACGTGCATACGGTCTGTATCCAAAGCCCGAATCAACTCCGAAAAAACTTGGTGAAAATCTGCTCCCACAGCATCAATCCATTGAATAGCACGCAGGCTTTTGGGAATTGTACCCAGGTCTGTATTGCGATAATAAATGGTAATGAATCTTTTGTTTAGACTTTTGGCATATTCTACTTCGTCTGCACAATGTGGCGAATTAATTGCATCAGGCGAAATAATAAATACAAAATTGTCGGAGGAGGCTATGCCATTATAAATTTCTTGCTGAAAATCTGCCCCTGAACTAATATTTTCTTGGTCAAACCACGTAGTTTTGCCATACATCTGTAGTTCATTGTTGAGATGACGCGTAAAATCACTATCTGTACGAGAATACGAAATAAAAACTTCGGTACTCAAATTACCTTGTTTTATCAAACTTTCTTCTATAAACCTGCCATGTAATGCGGTTGGTGGCTGATTTTTGCGGTTCTTGTTGATTCTATACCACGTTTCGGCACTTTCCAACCGATAACCTCGCAATAAAATACTTGGGTTTTGTTGTTGATTTTCCCATTTAATAGCCTGTGTAAGAATAATTTTATGTTGTTGATAATACAACGTATCATCATCGAGCAAGCTAAAAAGTGCATCTGCAATTCCCTCTTTATCTTCGGCTTTGTGGCTAATATCGATAAACTGTAATCCTTGCAAAATTTGTGGCAAATATTGTGTATCTACCGAATCTACCAATACAGGAATTACTCTTTTGTTAAGGCTTAGTGCATATTCTAATTCCTTAATACATTCGTCATATTCGCTAATTTTTGCAGAAATTACAATAATAAAGTTATCAGATTGGGTAATTCCTTCTTTATAAGCAATCTCGTAATTTGTACCAATTTTAAAATCTGTTTCATACGTCCAAGTTGTA
>JBIKRY010000427.1:0-3011 GCA_044348925.1 Bernardetiaceae bacterium | reverse complement strand
GCCCCACAATATACCAAATTTATTTTAGACGAAATACTGCCTTACATACAACAAACCTACCAAGTAAAACGCGAGGCAGCAAGCACCGCATTTATGGGATTTTCTTTGGGTGGTTTATCGGCTTTTGATATTGCTTGGCATCATTCCTATATTTTTGGAAAAGTTGGTGTGTTTTCAGGCTCTTTTTGGTGGCGTAAAAAAGCATACGAAGATGGCTATGATGATGAAAATGACCGAATTATGCAAGTATTGGTTCGTAATAGTTCCTACAAAAAAGGCTTTAAATCTTGGTTTGAAGTAGGAACAAAAGATGAAACAGATGATAGGAATAATAATGGAATTATAGATTCTATTGATGATACAGTAGATTTGATTACAGAATTGGAGAAAAAAACCTACAAAAAAGACGTAGATATTCGTTATCTTTGTGTCGAAAATGGTGAACACAACACCAAAACTTGGGCAGCCTGTATGCCTGATTTTTTGTGCTGGGCATTTGGCAAATAGCTTACCACAATTAGTAAATTTTAGCTCATTAAAACGACTAAAAACACTAATTAAATTATAAAAATTATCATGTTACAAAAATTACAAGAAACAATTTTACAAAGTAGCTTAATATATCCCGAAATTTTTTTAGCAATTTTGGCTATTATTTTGGTTATATTAGCTACTTTTTCTGTGTCTTATCGTAGCTGCCTTGTGGTATTTATGTTTGGAATGTTGCTAACAGGGCTTGCTATGTGGTCAATTATATTCTTTTTGCGACAAGACTCTACAGTTCCTACAGCATATTTACAAATTAGTGCAGGCTTGCTTACACAAAGTTATCAAAATATAGTTTTTAAGACTTTCTTTATTTTTGCAGGAATTTTTACTGCTTTTTTATCTTACCAAGAACAAAACTTAAAAAAAGATGGTGTTTTTTTAGCATTACTTACTAGTATTATATTAGCAATGAATTTAGCTTGTAGCACCAATAATTTGCTTTTATTGTATATTTGTATCGAAGTTGTTTCGGTGCTAAGTTATTTATTGTTATTATTTCAGCATACTTATCTTGCAAAAGAAGCTGCGGTAAAATATTTTTTGACAGGTGCAACAGTAAGTGGCATTATGTTATATGGTATCTCTTTACTTTATGGTTTTTCGGGTAGTTTATCCATACCTGATATTGCAAGTAAAGTTATTTATTTTGCAAATTTACCCTTTTATTTTGCTTGTTTGCTTACTTTATTAGGATTTTTATTCAAAATTGTGGCAGTGCCTGTGCATACATGGGTTGCAGACGTATATGAGGGAACTGCTACGAGCATAGTAGCTTTTTTGACAACAGCCTCTAAAATTTTAGGTATTGCCATTTTATTCTTTGTCTTGCAAACGGCAGCCTACCACAAAATATCCATACAAAATTTTATAAGTATTTTAGCTATTTTGTCTTTATTGTTTGGAACTTTTGGGGCAATTTTGCAACAAAATGCAAAACGTCTATTGGCATATTCTTCGGTAGCACATAGTGGTTTCTTGTTGGCATTGCTGAGTAGTGTTAGTTATTTTAATGATACATTAGTAGATAATTTCTATACGCTTATTTTCTATTTGCTTTCTTACTTTTTATTAAGTTATGCTGTATTTTATAGCATATTATTAGTAGAAAATAGCCGAAAAAGTAGTAATATCGAAGCTTTTGCAGGACTTGGTAAGATACAAACAGATTTTGCAATCTTAATTTTATTTATTTTTATGGGTTTTGCAGCTTTGCCACCAACTTCTGGATTTACTGCCAAATTGTTGGTTTTTATGGCTTTGTTACAAACCTATAGCACAACGCCACAAACTCTTAGCCTCATTTTATTATTGGTGCTATTACTTACGAGTTTAATGTCTTTGTATTTTTACTTGAAAATTCCTTATTACTTATTTTTCAAAAAAATAGAACATAAAGCTATTGCAATTCGTTTTATAGACAAATTTCTATTGTTTATTTTGGCTCTTGCTATTTTAGTTTTATTTATCAAACCCGAAATTATGTAGAAATAAATTACATTTATTACAATTTATCTCACAAAATTTACATTCCATACTAAAATTATGAAAACTACAAAAACTATTTTGCCATTTTTAATTGCTATTTTATTTGCTTTTTCGGCTTGCACAAGCAAAGACCCAGTTAGCCCAGCAACTCCGACTTGTAACATACAAGGCACTTTGAAAAACAATATTTGTGGGGTTGGCGTTTGGGGGTCTTATGTAATTGAGTTAGAAGATGGTACAATTTTGCAACCTTGGGACGCAAGTTTGGTAAGCAGTGCCATTAAAGGTTTTGTGCCACAGGCAGACAAAAAAATAACTTTTGCTTACGAAAAAATGACTAAAGATGACCGTTATGCAAATACAATTACTTGTTCTGCAATTCCTATATATTCCAATACAACTCCTATAAAATTTACTTGTTTCCAATAAAATTTACTTAAGTAATTCGACAAAATAAAAGTATATTTGCCTTTAGGCGAATGTGTTGATTAGCAGGCATTTGTGCAAATTAAAACCTAAACTTAAATTTGTTCACAAAAGATTTGTAAATCTAAAAAATAAAAGTAGCTTTGCAATTCGTTAAAATAGAGAGGTGTCCGAGTGGTTGAAGGAGCACGCCTGGAAAGTGTGTATGCGGGTAACTGTATCGAGGGTTCGAATCCCTTCCTCTCTACAAATCTTATTTTAAACCTAAAATAAGTCAATGAATAGCTTTTAGAGGCTAATTTTTTAACAAAATAATAGCCAATTCCTATTTTGTGCGTATGCAAATAAAGTATGAAAGTTTTAACTAACATACATTTTTGCATACGCATTTTTAGTTAAGGAGAACTACAGATTAAAAGCCAATTTCAGCAATTCCCACTTTGGCACTTTATTCCAATTTTACCCTATAGGCATTTGCCAACTCTTGGTAGAGTTGTGCGAAATTTTCACAGGATTTGAAGAAAAATATAGCTCTGATGTTCTCCCAAAGT
>JBIKRY010000426.1:0-3012 GCA_044348925.1 Bernardetiaceae bacterium | reverse complement strand
AATAGCCTCGTTTACCTGTGTAGCTTGTGCTTCGGTTAGCTGTTCGGGTGGCGGAAAGGCTTCGGGAGCTATGCCAAAAACTTTTGTCATTGGCTCATCTACCGCACACTCCCACGACACAATATAGTCTAACATTCCGCCATATTGTGGTTCAAGGGCGTGGTGGTCGGGGTGCAACAACGTGTAGTCGGGTGGTGCTACTGGGTTGTTGGTGCGGTAGGTAAAGTCTTCTATGAGTTGGGTGATGTAAGTTTGCATAGTTTTAGTTAGTCATTCATTTTCAAAGCCTCTTTAATTTCCTTATTGGCTTGTAGGTACACATTGTTATCAATATTACCTAATCCTAATGAATTACGCCAAAGTTTTGTGTATTTATCAAAATCAGAAATAATATTTTTAATCTCTTCCTTAGACGAAATACCTTTACCTTTGTGTGCAATTTCATTTCTCAGCTTATCTAAACCTGCCTTTTTATTGTTTACCCTATTCCAATTACTATTACATTTTCTAAAAGTATCTACTATTTCTGTGATTTTAATATCAACCCAGTTTTTTCTTACAAAGTCAATAGTTACAGGCGGTGTAATTGAATATACATAAGAAAATATATCAATTTTGACATTAGCTCCGCTATTAGCTACATCATTAATATAATCTTTCAACTTATCCTTATTGGCATCAAAATTATCCAAGTCATTCAAATTGTAATCAGGATGTCGTTTGACAATTACAGAATATAAAAAAGTTTCAATAAAAATATGATAGAATAAAACAACATTAGTCCAATCTTCTAATTTTTCATAAAAAGAGGCTAACGATAGTATTTCATAAAGTCTGAGAAAATCCTCTCTGTTTAAAAGGTTTTCCCAGTTTTGATATGCACTCCAAGGCATTTGAGGATTTTTTATATCTTTAAAAGTGTTAAAGCTATTTGTCAGCCTTTTCTTGTCTATACCTTGTATTTGATTAATGGCATCTTGTGTAAGTAAATTGCTACGATACTCTAAACATTTTAAAGACTTATAAATAAAATCAATTTTACTAGTTTCTGAATAAATATATGCTGCTGCTGCGTAATTTCCATTATCTATCAATAAAGCTATTTGTTGGGCATCAATGATTTTTCTATACTCCTGATTGTCTTGTGATTTTAATTTGCTATCACCCAACTTTACACTCCCATCTTCATTCCAAGTTTCTAAGATTTGAAAATAACTAACTTTGTCTTGAGGTAATAAGTATTCGGCTGCAATTTTAAGAGATGTTTTTTGTTGTGGTGTGCCTCCTGAATCAGAAATAATAAACTCACTATTTGGGTGTTTTACTAAAATTTCTTTTAATGATTTACGAAAATTTGGCAATAGTTCATTCGCATCAACAACTGTACAAGTAAATGGTACAACTACTATGTTTTCTGTTTTTATAGAGTGGTATTCTTTGAGTATTAATTTTTTAATAACCTCTCCTGCGTACAAAGTATCTTGAGATTTATATTGTTCCTCAATAGCTGCACCTTGTTGGTCTGAAACAAATAAATAGATATGTGTAAATCCTTTTTCTTTATCTAAAAGTGCGTCTAAAATATTGATTCTATACCCATCTAAAAAACTAATATCTTCCTCTATAGTTTTTAAAATGATTTCAGTTTCTTGACGGTACATTTTAGGCTTGATTTCATTTAAGCCATTTTTTACTCCAATCAAACTACGATTTCCAATATTTGTAATCAATACTTTGTCCATAAAAAGAGAGAGGTTTAAAGGGTTATTTTTTGATTAAACTGATAAATTCAACTTCTTTCACACTATTATCTTTTACTTTGCTCACTTTCACCAGCATTTTATCCCCAACTTTGAAATTTTGCGTTTTGGCATTAGTGAGAGAAGTTAATGAATTATTGCCTTCATTCAATAGTTTTACGAGAGGGAAAGGATTTTGTAACTTTACAAACTCAGCTTGTAACTCCATTCCTTTTGTGAAAATTGTTTGGATTTGAGGTGTAACCGTCTTTTCTACAATACTTATTTTTCGTTCTACTTTTGGAAACTCTCCTATTGTAGAAAGTTGCACAAAACCCATTAAATCATCTCCAATTACTTTTCGGGATTTATATTTAAGTTTTCCATTACCAAAAGCACCAACCTCAATATGACTTGCATACTGCCAATCTCCTGTTATTCCGTGAAAACCAGAACCATATGATAACCGTATTACACAAGTTTCATTACCTTGTTGTGTCAAAGTTTGAAAATATCGTAGTTGTTCTATGATAGATGAAAAATTTTCAACTTCACTATATTTTTCAAAAAACTCAATTTCTTTCCGCAAATGTTCATTAGTGTACGCATTGATTAGTTGAAATAAGTGTGCAAATGGATTTGCTGCTATGATTTTATCAAGATTAGCTTGCAATTTTACTTTGGGATTCTGTTTCAATACATCAATCAAAGGTTTTGCAATGCTTAAACGAAAATTAGCAATGGTTTCGGGTTTGGCTGTTTCCAAAAAAATCTCAAAGCCTTTCTTGTAATCACTTTCCCAAGTTCCCAACCTATTGTATAAATTGAATAATTCAATGCAAGAGATTTGTAAATCTGTATCCTGCAAATTGGCATCATACACTTTGATAAATTTTGTAATACTGTCTTCAAAGCCACCTAAAAGAAACTTCTCTAATTCCCAATCAGTAACTTTAATGAACTCTTTTTTACGTTCATCAAATCTCTTTTTTTCAACAGAGTTATTTAATGTATGGAAAATTATACTTCTGATAGCACCTTTCAAAGAAGAACCAGCAATATATGGAATGTTTAAACCAGTTCTGATAAAAGGTCGAATTTCTCTGTTAGGCGTTTTGGTATTTTCAAAAGATCTTTTAGAAATTTCCTTTGGGTTGATTTTCAGTTGATTAAACAAATAATCTTGCAAATCTTCGCTATTTCCTTTAGCTACCAAATTTGCATAATCATTAAAATTTACATTTTTGGTTTGTAAGGCTGTAAATAATTTTTG
>JBIKRY010000008.1:0-34451 GCA_044348925.1 Bernardetiaceae bacterium | reverse complement strand
CTTCTGGGAGGGGAGTTTTTACTTGCTTTGCAAGTAAATTTAACTCTCCAAGAGAGTTTTTCTCCCCTCCCAGAAGGGGAGGGGCAGGGGGTGGGGTTGGTAGTTCAACTTGTGGGTAATCGATAGACTTTAACATCCTACAAACAATAATACAATTCATACAAAACCACCTTCTCCCCTACCCACAATATTTTGGCATTTTTACCCAAATTTTCTAATAAAACTGTTGTTTTTTTGCCTGTATAGGCTTGTAAATAATTTACTGTTTGATGATTATACAATACATATTGCCTCGTAGTAGGTACGGGGGCAATAGTTTGCAAGTTTTCAAAGGATAAAAAAGACATAGTAGGTATTTGCACAAAATTATAATAAAATAAAAAACTCTCTGCCAAACGACTATCTGTATAAATCAATATTTTTTGATTTGGTATTTTTTGGGGGTTACTTGCCAAATATTTTGGCAAAAATTCTTGTAAAATATACTTTTCTGCAAAATAATTTTTGGAATCACTATGCCATATCGTATAAATAGGGTGAATAGTTAGCACCAAAAAAAACAATAGTTTCCAAATTTTAAAAACTTGAAAACTATCTTGCCTAATTTGTAATACTATTTGTAAATTACTTAGCCACATAAGTCCAAAAACCAAAGCTAAAAGACTGTAAATCAAGTAATTAGGTGAATATAAATATACTTTTGTACTATAAGCTGCCAAAGCAAAAGCTACAAAATAAAAAATTTGGTAGGCACTATTTCGCAGACTTTCCCGAAAACCAAAAGCAGCCACCATAGCCAAAAATGGCGAAAGCAATACAAACATTCGATAATCCAAAGGCAAGGGACTATATACTTGCAAAGAAGTAGTGCCAAACCAATAAAAAACAAGCAAAAAAAGCAACAAATGTGTCCAATAAACTACAGTTTTCTGTGCATACATAGCCCTATTTTTGCGTAATATTTGAACTATAATAGGAATTGCCAAGCAAAAATTAACAAAATAACCTGCCTTCAAAAACATCAAAATAGGTTCGTAAGTCAAACGAATAGCCATAATTTTCCAAGATTTATCAAAATAAGACAAAGCATCCGCATACCGATTATTTTCTACAGCCCGAAAACGGAAAAGAAAATCCCCTGTAAAATATTGATATACAAGCAAATAGCCACACAAACCCAAGCAAGCAAAAACAAAAGTTTGTAAAAAAAAATTGCTTTTTGGTGCTTTATTTTGGGAACTATTGGTCAAATGATAAGGAAATATACCTACAAAATGTTGCAAAAACACAAATAAATAAAAAGGAAGGATAAAAATTGCAGTGAGTTTGGCAAGCAAAGCAGCAGCCATAGCAAGCACAAAAAGCAAAGCCATTGCCATAGTCTTTTTTTGGGTGCTATTCACTACTATTTTTTGTAAAATAAAAGCCGAAAACAGACAACAAATTGCCGTTTGTGTATCAGGATATACTTTATTAGACAAGTACAAATAATAATAATCTAAACCTATTAGCAAACTTGCATACAAAGCTATATTTTCAGCATCATTTGCAAGACAAGCATACACTAAATAAATACCAAATAACGTACAAATAGTTATCCAAATTATATGTGTAAATTCCGTAAAAGGCAGATAATTTTGCAAAATAGCTAAAGGCAACAAAAACGAAAAACGATGTGCTTGTTCATTGGGATTCTTAAAAATATTTTCCCAAGTGTTAGTTCGCAAAAAATGTGCTTTTTCTATATAACCCGTATCATCATAAAAATGAAAACCGTCAAAAGAAAAATAAGCAAAACTTAGAACAAAAATCGTAAGTAATAGCAGTATTTGTATATGTAACTTCGGTAAATTTAGTAATCTCTGTAGTTTCGACATTTTCAAAATTTTAGCACAAAGTAGCTATTTTTTGTTTTTCCGCCAAAAACTCCGCCCATATTTGTTCTACAATCTGTGCTGCGGGTAGTATGTTATCTATCAACATAGCTATTTGTCCAATTTCCAATTCTCCTTCTTGTAAATCTCCCTCAAAAATTCCTTTTCGACTACGTCCTTTTCCCAAAATAGCAGCCAAATTCTCGTTACTTTCGCCTTGCAATTCGGCTTGTTTGATTCGTTGATAGAGTTCATTTTTTATCATACGCACAGGCGTAAGTTGTTTGAGTACAAGTTCGGTTTCCCCCTCCCCTATTTCTATTATTTTTTGCTTAAATTTTTGATGTGCCGATGATTCCAAACTATTCACAAAACGACTACCAATCTGCACCCCTTCTGCCCCTAAAGCAAAAGCTGCCAACATTCCTCGACCATCTGCAATACCTCCCGCAGCAATCAATGGAATTTGTAACACATTTTTTAGGCTTGGAATTAGGCAAAAAGTTGTTGTTTCTTCACGTCCATTATGCCCACCAGCCTCAAAACCTTCGCCAACTACTGCATCTACGCCTGCATCTTGGCACTTAATAGCAAATTTTACACTCGACACCACATGCACTACTACGATACCGTTTTCCTTAAAAAAACTTGTCCACGTTTTGGGATTACCTGCCGAAGTAAATACGATTTTTACGCCTTCTTCCACCACTACTTCCATTATTTTATGGATATTGGAATATAACAAAGGAATATTAACCGCAAAAGGTTTGGTACTCACAGCCTTATAACTGCGTATGTGCATACGCAAAATATCAGGCGACATAGAACCCGCACCAATAATGCCCAAACCACCAGCATTACTAACTGCCGATGCCAATTCCCAACCACTACACCAAACCATTCCTGCTTGAATGATTGGATAATCTATCCCAAAAAGTTCTGTAATACGGTTTTTCATAAAAGTAGTAAAATTATCTAAATTAGGTAGTAAATATATGCAATCTTTCTATACCACTTCTACTCATTAGGACAACTTTTGCATCTTTTGCCTTTTTTATATTTTTTGCAACAATCTTTCTTTTTGCACGCCAATAGACAAGCAATACAGTCTATTGCTGGGTTAGTAGATTCTATAATTTTTTTGGTATTTTGGCTTATAAATTGCGAAGTATTATTTTGCATGGCTTTAAGTTTTAGGCTGCAAATATTATTTTTATTTAGATTAATTCCAAATTAATAAACATTTTTTTATCTGTATGTAATATTGTTTTTTTTATTACCTTTGCAAAAAAATTAGGTTTTGGTTAAAATGTTGCAATAAAAAAGGCTATTATTTTATGTAAATAGTAATTTTTAGCCAAAAAAATATAATTTAGTAAAATTTAACAAAAAAAATATTCTGTTCAACTTGTTTTTCATCTACTTTCAATCCTAAAAAACACAAAAGCTATGCACAACAATTACAATTATCATTTACCTATTGTACCTTTCTCTTCCGAAAAAAAGAAAATTTACCTTATTCGCCATGGCGAAACCGAATACAATAAACTTGGTTTGGTGCAAGGTAGTGGCGTAGATACTAACCTCAATGATACAGGTTGGCATCAAGCAAAATGTTTTTATGAAGCCTACAAACACCTAAAATTTGATAAAATATACACCTCTGCCCTCCGAAGAACCCACCAAACCGTACATTTATTCCTAAAAAATGGGGCAAATTGGGAAACATTAAAAGGATTAAACGAAATTAGTTGGGGCAATAAAGAAGGGAAAATATTAACCACAGCCGATGATTTACAACACCATACAATGCTCGATGGTTGGAAAAATGGCGAATTACATCTAAAATGTGAAGGTGGCGAAAGTCCATTAGAAGTACAACAACGCCAAAAAAGAGCATTAAGCTATATCATGAACCAAACAGACGAAAAAAATATTTTGATTTGTATGCACGGACGTGCCATGAAAATATTTTTGTCTTTGCTTTTACAAGCCGATATGCGTAACATGGATAATTTTGAACACAATAATTTATCTTTGTATGTCTTAGAATATAAAGAGGGAAAATTTGACCTCAAAGTCCGAAATGACCGCAGACATTTAGAAAAAGCCGAAATAAAAACAGAAATATTTGCACAAGAAAGTTTATTAGCTTATTAAAAATTACCCTATACCAAATAAAAAAGTACGTAGCTCCTGCTACGTACTTTTTTTATAAATAGGTCATTGCTAAAAAATTACAAATTAACGCAAAACAGCTTCTCAATTTTATAATCTAATGTAAGTTGCGTAGTACAGAACTCCAGTTCCGTACATGATTTATTGCACCAATAAAACACTTTAGACCAAAATAAATAGATTTTTATCTAAAATACACTTGTTTCTACGACTATACATAGCTGGAGCTACGTACTACGCAACCTACATAATCTATATTCCTATATCGTTAAAATATTTTTAAGAAAGAAAATTTAATAAGTATATTTTGGTTTGGTAATTTATTCCAAATTATAGTAACTTTACGACTTTATTTATCTTCTTAAAATCTTTTAGACAACACAGAAAATGAGAAAACTTTTTTTGGCTACTTGTTTTTCTTTGCTTGCAAATTTTATGTTTGCACAAAGCAATGAATTACATATTGCTACCGAAATCAAACAAGCCTACAAAAAAAATACACGTAGCAAAGACGGCAAAGTTTCGCCAAGTTATTGGCAAAATAGGTCAGATTATACTATCAAAGCCGAACTAAACCCTAAAACTCGACAACTTTCAGGCGAAGAAACCATTACCTACACCAATAATAGCCCTGATTCTTTGGCTATGTTTGTGTTTAGATTGTACCAAGACCGTTATAAAAAAGGTGCAAATAGAGATGAAGAAGTAGCTTTGGAAGATTTGCATGATGGAGTAGAAATCAAAAAAATGCGAATAGATGGGCAAGAAATAGATTTGTCTAAAGTACGCAGACGTGGCACAAATTTATTAGTTCGGTTAAACAAGTATTTGATGCCAAAAACGCAAGCAAAAATAGAAATTTCGTGGGCATTACAAATTCCAATAGGTTCTGATGGTCGTATGGGAATTTTTGGCGAGAACAACTATTTTGTTGCTTATTGGTTTCCACAAATGGCAGTTTATGATGATATTTCGGGTTGGGACTTGTTAAATTATACAGGTACTACCGAGTTTTACAATGATTTTGGTAATTTTGATGTGCAGCTTACAGTTCCAAAAGATTTTTTATTATGGGCTACAGGCGTGTTCCAAAATCCTGAAGAAATTTTAAATGAGCCATTCTTACAACGATACAAACAAGCCCAAACTTCGGATAAAGTAATCAATATTGTAAATAAAGAGGAAGCAAAAAGTGGCAATATTACCAAAAATACCGAAAAACTTAGCTATAAATTTAAGGCAGACTATGTTACAGATTTTGCTTTTGCAACTTCTAACAACTATCTCTGGGACGCAGGTAGTGTGGTGGTAGATAATGCAACAGGACGTAGAGTTACTGTAGGAGCTGCTTACAAAGCAAGTTCAAGAGATTTTTATTCTGTAGCCGAACATGGTTTGCGAAGTGTAGAGTTTTTGTCTAAAGAAATGCCTGCTGTGCCATTTCCTTATCCAAATCTCACCGTTTTTAATGGTACAGGTGGTATGGAATTTCCAATGATGGTCAATGACGGAGAATCTCCAAGTAATGCTGACGAAGTTTTTGTTACCTCTCACGAAATTGCACACACTTATTTTCCATTTTACATGGGCATTAACGAGAGAAAATATGCTTGGATGGACGAGGGATTTGCTCAATTTTTGCCAATGGATTTGCAAGTTCGTTTGGCTCCCGAAATGGATACCAAAATGGACAACATACAAAACTATGCCTATGCCGCAGGCAGAGAAGCTGAAATGCCAATGATGTTGCCCTCACACCAACAAACAGGCTTTACTTATGGCATTTGTTCTTACTATAGACCTGGTACAGCATACGTATTGTTACGTGAATTGTTGGGCGAAGAAGTTTTTAAAAAGACTTTAAAAGAATATATCCACCGTTGGAATGGCAAACACCCAATGCCTTATGATTTTTTCTATACGTTTGAAGATGTAAGCAAACAAAATTTAACGTGGTTTTGGAAACCTTGGTTTTTTGAAATCGGCGTGCCAGATTTGGCAATAAAATCGGCAGATGCAAGTGGAAAAATCGTAATAGAAAAAAAAGGTGCTTTGCCAATTCCTATTAATTTAGAATTGATTTTGGAAGATGGCAGCAAAGAATATGCTTATGAATCGGCTGCAATTTGGAAAGATGGCAAAACCGAATTTACCATCAACAAAAAAACAAAGAAAAAAATAAAAAAAGTTTTACTTGGTTCTATTCATACGCCAGACAATGATTTGAATAATAATAGTATGGATATAAATTAGATAGTAATAAAACTATGTAACATAAACCTCTGTCTATGCTACATAGTTTTATATAACATAATAAGCTATATTTTTTTGCAAAATCTGTTCAAACTGTTCCTTATCTGCCAAATATACTGCATCTTCCAAATGATTTAGAACTGTATGCAAATTAGTTTCGTAGCCATTACAAAGAGATTTTGCTTTATCTATGTGCCTAATAATTTGTTCAGGTTGTAAAATAGAAAGACTTTGCATAGTTATAATTTCTTGATAAACCTCGTTTGCAATATCTTTTGGTAAACTATTATTTTGCTTGCTATGCAACTGATTCTGGTTTGTCTGTAGATATTTTTTTAACAAAGGTACTAATTTTTCTAATTCTATAGGTTTGGTTAGGTATTCATTTGCACCCATTTGTAAAGCCATAGTTTGCTGTTCTACAAATGCATCTGCGGATAAGGCAATAATCGGAATATTTTTTGTTTTTTCGGTTTTGCGAATAATTTTAATAGCCTCCAAGCCACTCAAGACAGGCATGTGCAAATCCATTAAAATCAAATTAATAGGCAAATTAGTAGCTTTTTCAATAGCTTCCTGCCCATTTTCTGCAAATTCTATTGCCAAATCTAATTCTTTTGCGACTATTGCCAACACTTCTCTATTCAAATAATTATCTTCTACAAGCAAAACAAGATTTTCTTTAGCAAATTGATTAGGAAAAAGTTGTAAAGATTCTGTTTGTATCCACTCCGTATCACAAGATTTGGTTGGCACAGATAACAAAAAAGTAGCCCCCTGCCCTTCTACACTCTCTACCAAAATAGTTCCTCCCAAAAGTGTTGCCAAATGTTTGGAAATAGTCAAACCTAATCCTGTGCCACCAAAACGGCGTGTAATAGAGTTATCTGCTTGTTCAAAAGGCTCAAAAATGCTTTGCAAACGGTTTGCAGCAATGCCAATTCCCTCATCTATTACCTTTATCGTTAATTTTTCGTGTTCATAATATGCTTTTAGGCTTATTTTTTTGTTGGACGGGGTAAATTTTATGGCATTTGCGAGCAAATTCATCAAAATTTGATTAATTTTACTCCTATCTGTTACAATGTTTTCGGGCATTTTGTCCTCTATCCAATAACTAAAATCTATATTTTTTTCTGTAGTTTTTGCCTTATTAACGTGAAAAATAGATTTAATAAGTTGGCGAATATTTACAATCGTATAATTTACCTCTGATTTTCCAATTTCAATTTTAGATAAATCCAAAATATTATTAATTACCTCTGTCAATAATTCGCCACTTGTGCATATATTTTCCAAATAATGGACAAATTCATAGGCTAATTTTTCTTTTTTGCTTCGGTGTAATAATAATTGGCTAAATCCTAAAATAGCATTCAATGGCGACCTTATTTCGTGACTCATATTTGCCAAAAACTCTGTTTTTGCTTTATTCGCAGTTTCGGCTTTTTCTTTTGCCTCTTGCATTTCTTGTTGAGCAAGCAATAATTTTTGAATATTTGTTTCCAAATCTACTGTTCTCTGCCTAACTTTTTGTTCCAAATTTTCGGTATGTTTTTCCAAAAACTCATTAATATTCTTGAGTTTTTCTTGATTATCCTCCAAAGAATCTGTTTTTTCTTTCAATAAAGCATTTTTTTGTGTAACTTCTTTGTTAAGTATTGCAAATAAATTATTTTTTTCTACTATTTGCTTATTTAACAATAATACTTCGTTAATTGCTTTACGTCTTTGTGTGTCATAAACAACAAAAATGGCAATAAAAAAAGCAAATAAAATAAGCGTATTTACTACATAATATTCGGCTTGGTAATGGTGTATTTGTTCGTGGTAAGAAATATCACTTTGTTTTTCGGAAAAATAAAAAGCTATTACAATTAGACAAATTACAAAAATCCAACAATATCCATAAACAGGTTTGGAAAACCAAAAAGCCAATAAAGGTGCTACCAAAAGCCAAAAAATAGCAATAGAAAAAATACCACCACTTTGAAACAACATAGCAACCAATAACATACAACCCGCCAAAGCCCCAAAATTGACACTGAAAGAAAAAGAACTTGTAATACGAAAAATAAATATAGTTAATAGAATTAGGATACATAAAACAAAACAAGCAGTTGCACCCCAAGCATCATCTAAGAAATAGTTGCCCAAAAAAACATACAACAAAGCCAAAAAAGCAAATAAAGACAGCAAAAGTACCCATATTTTAGATTTGTAATATTCTTCTGGGCTTTTTTGTAAAGCAATAGGAATTAGGTAATTTATAATTTTCATAGCATTATTTAGTTATTTTTAATAAAAATATTGTTAAATTAGCAAAAGTATTATACCATGTAAGTTGTGTAATAGTAGTACGGAACTCCAATTCCGTACAGGATTTATTCCATAAATAAAACACTTTTAGACCAAAATAAATAGATTTTTAGGTAAAATAGACTTGCTTCTACGAATGTACGTAGCTGGAGCTACGTACTACCAATAGACTATGATTTTTTAACAATTACAATACCAATAATTTAGCAATTAATTTTTATGGGTATTGATTTATCGACAAATTAAGAATTTGTACTTACTTGTAATTAGTTATAAATACTTGATTACCAATAAATTAGATAGATAAATAAAAATAATAATACATACAAAATTATTGCATAATAAAATAAAAAATAAATTAGTAAAAAAATCAAACTAATTTATTATATTTGTACCGTTTTTGGTATGGTAATTTTTTGTAAAAATACCGTAAGGAAAAGCAAGACGTACTTTTAACATTGCACAAATCAATGGCTAACGAAAAAGAAATTCTCGAAAATGAAACAGCAATCGTTGCAGAAACGGTTGAAACTGTCGACACAGTTATCGAAACTGTAGAAGCAAGTGCCGAAGAGGAAAACGAAGAACTCGACTATTCGCATTTGAACAAAGAACAATTATTGGCAAAAGCATTAGAATTGACCAACGAAACAAGTTTTCGTAAGGTAGATAATGCTTTAAGACAATTAAAACTCGAATTTGACCGTATCAATAAAGGGGAAAAAGACGCAGCTACCGAAAAATTTTTGGCAGATGGTGGTGAAATAGACAATTTTGAATGGAAACAAGATGATATTTCTAAAAAATTCTTCTCCCAATATAAGACGTTAAAAGAAAAAAAAGCAAAATATTTTGACGATATAGAAAAGAAAAAAGCTAATAATTTGGCTGCAAAACATGATGCCCTAAAACAATTAAAAGAATTGACAGAATCAGGCAAAACAGACAAAAGTGCTTTTGATAAATTGAAAGTCATTCAAACCAAATGGAAAGAGGCAGGACAAATAGCACCACAACAAGCCGAAGGATTGTATGAATCGTACAAAGCATTGTTGGATAGGTTTTATAACCAAAAAAATATGGAAAATGAGTTGTTGGATTTGGATAGAAAACGTAATTTGGTAGCTAAATTAGAATTGTGCGACAAGGCAGAAAAATTAGCAGAAGTATTGAATGTCAATGAATCTATAGCACAATTAAACCGTTTGCACGAAGACTATAAAGCAATAGGTCCTATTCCAAAAGAAGACCAAGAGGCAGTATGGTTGCGTTTTAAATTGGCTTCGGACAAAGTCTATGAAAGAAAACGCAATACTGTTGAAGAAATTAAAAAAGAACAGGCAACCAATATGAAACTCAAACAAGAATTATGTTTGAAAATAGAGGTATATCCTGAATTTAAGTCGGAAAAAATAGGAGAATGGAACACAAAAACTCAAGAAATTTTGGCTATCCAAGACGAATGGGAAAAGGTAGGTCCTGCACCAAGAGAAGTAGCTAAAGATTTGAACAAACAGTTTTGGACAAATTTTAAAGCATTTTTTGCCAATAAAACTTTGTTTTTTGAACATATTGAAAAGGCAAGAACAGAAAATTTGAAACAAAAAGTTGCTTTGTGTGAACAAGCAGAATCTTTCAAAGAAAGTACAGACTGGGACGTTGTAACTGAAGAAATCAAAAAATTACAAGCAGCGTGGAAAGAAGTAGGACCTGTGCCTGAAAAAGAAAAAGATAGCATTTACGAAAGATTTAAAGCAGCTTGTGATGGATTTTTTGAACGTAAACGCAATCGCAGAGCAGACCAAGACAAAGAATTTGAGGTTAATTTGGCAAAAAAACAAGCTATTTGCGAAACTATAGAACAAATGGTGGCAAATAAAGAAAAAGATGCCAAAAAATTGGAAGAACAAAACGCCGCTTTTTTAGCAGTTGGTTTTGTGCCTCGCAAAAATATGTCGGCTATTCAAGATAGATTTGCAAAAGCTGTAGAAGCATTTGTGGCTAATTTGGAAGGTACTGCATTGGAAAAAGAAAAAATGAAGTTTGGATTCCAAATGAAAATCTACGGAGATTCGCCAGAAGCAAGTCGCAAGTTTAGAGATAGAGAACAAGGATTGCGTAAAAGAATTAGCCATCTCGAAGATGATATTGCATTGTGGAAAAACAACTTGGAGTTTTTTGCAAAATCTAAGACTGCAGACCGTCTGCGTACAGAGTTTGGGGCAAAAATTGCAGACGCAAGCAAAGAATTAAATGCCTTGAAAGCAGAATTGAAAGGGGTTTTGGAAATGAATAAACAATAGAAATTCTACTAAAAAATACGCATTGTATCTTTTATTGTCCGTAGTGTAGCAATTTGCTAACTCTACGGACTTTTTTTATGCAGTATTGCCAAATTTAACACAAAGTAAAATTCTATTTTTTATTTATTTCTATAATTTTTTTATACACAGATACACATTTTGTAAAAAAAATGTATTTTGCATTTGATTATGATAAAATATCGAGAAATTTATGAAAAAACTCACTTTAATCTTGCTGGCATTACTTCTTATGCAGACTTTTAACACACAAGCACAAGTTCACCAAGCTATTGGAAAACTTACGCAAAGCACAAAAACCGATAACGGATTATTGTTGCAAACAGATTTCGGAAAAGTACAAATCTCTGTTTATGCTCCCGAAATTATACGGATTCGAGCTACAAAAACAGATTTTGAAACAGATTTTTCTTATGCAGTTTCCTTAAGCCCCGAAAAAACTGTTTTTGAGATAAAAGAAGAAACGGAAAAAATTATCTTGACAACCGCAATTTTAACTGTCGAAATTGCTAAAAACCCTGTGAGAATTAAGTTCTTAGACAAAAAAGGGCTTGTTTTGAATGAAGATGAAACTTTTGGCATTGGTTGGATTGGCGAACAAGTTACAGCTTACAAAAAAACACAAGCAGGCGAAAAATTTATTGGTCTGGGCGAAAAAATTGGCAATCTCAACAAAGCTGGCGAGGCTTTTACCAATTGGAACACCGATGCCTATATGTATAATTCGCAAACCGACCCTTTGTATGCAAGTTTGCCGTTTTTTGTGGGTTTGCACAATAACACGCAGTACGGAATTTTTTTTGACAATACCCACCGAACTGTCTTCAATTTTGGTGCTTCGAACAACCGTTTTTCTTCGTTTTCTGCTGATAGTGGCGAAATGAATTACTATTTTTTCCACCAAAATACGGTAAAAGAACTCATTACTTCTTACACAAAATTAACAGGCAGAATGACTATGCCGCCTTTGTGGAGTTTGGGTTTTCAGCAATGTCGTTATTCCTATTATCCCGATAAAGAGGTGCTAAATGTTGCCCGTACTTTCAAAGAAAAACAAATTCCTATTGATGTTTTGTATTTGGATATTCATTATATGGATAATTTTAAGGTTTTTACTTGGAATCCCGAAGGTTTTTCGCAACCGCAACAAATGCTTAGCCAACTCAAAAATATGGGAATTAATGTCGTAATTATCATTGACCCTGGTGTTAAAGAGGAAAAAGGTTATGCAGCTTACGAATCGGGTTTGAAAGAAGATATTTTTCTGAAATATCCCGACAATAAACCTTATACAGGAGCAGTTTGGGCAGGCTGGAGTCATTTTCCCGACTTTACAAAGCCAAAAGCAAGAACTTGGTGGGGAGAACAATTTAAAGGCTATGTCAATGATGGAATTTCGGGTTTTTGGAATGATATGAATGAACCTTCCACTTGGGGACAACGATTTCCAGATTTGGTAAACTTTGATTATGATGGGCAGATTACCTCGCACCGTAAAGGACATAATGTTTTTGGTATGCAAATGGCACGCAGCACCTACGAAGGAACTCGAAAATTGATGCAAGGAAAACGTCCTTTTATCCTCACAAGGTCGGGTTATTCGGGCATACAACGCTATTCGGCAATGTGGACAGGTGATGACACTGCAACAGATGACAATATGATGCTCAATATTCGTATGACCAATAGCATGGGAATTACAGGTTTGCCTTTTGTGGGCTATGATATTGGCGGATTTATTGGCGAGCCAAGCAAAAATTTATTTGCTCGTTGGCTTACTGTAGGAACTTTTGCACCGTTTATGCGGGTGCATACCATGGTGGAAAATAAAGACCAAGAACCATGGAGTTTTGGTGAAACCATTGAAAGTATTTCTCGAAAATACATACAACTACGTTATAACTTGTTACCTTATATTTATTCAAATTATTACGAAGCTACACAAAATGGTTTGCCTGTGCAGCGAAGTTTGGCATTAGATTTTGCCCATGACAACAAGATTTATGATACAAAATTCCAACATCAATATTTGTTTGGTAATAATATTTTGGTTGCACCTTGCGAATCGACAAAAGAATTTATCAAAGTTTATCTACCTGAAAATCAAACAAATACAAGTTTTTGGTATGATTTTCATAACGACAAAAAAATGATTTCTACCGATTTTAATACAACTGAAAAAGGCGAAATTATTGTAGAAGCAGATATTTCGAGATTACCTGTTTTTGTTCGCAGTGGTGCTATTATTCCTACGCAGTCGCCTGTGCAAAACACAAAAGAAAAAACTGATGAAATTTTGTATTTGCATATTTACGCCAACAAAAAAGAGGGAAAAATTTCTGAATTTGTCTATTATGAAGATGATGGAGAAACGTATAACAACGAAAAAAATGAATTTTTGAAACGTAAAATTTCTTATAATCCAGCAAAAAATGAAATTGTTTTGGACAAAATAGAGGGAAATTACCTTTCTAAATTTACTAATATTCAAATAGTATTACATGGTTTTGAAGAAAATCTTGCACCACAAATAGAAAATAATGGCAAAACAGAGAAATTGCAAGTTACAAAAGCTGTTTTTTCTATGTTGCAAACTGTAAAAAATATTGCCAATGTGCCAAAAGACAAACAAACTGTGGTGCAAACGGTGAATTTTGTGCATGGAAATGGGGTAATGAAGGTGAAATTGAGGTAAGTTTTAGCAAAACCTTATAAGGTCTTTAAGAACTTACAAGGATTAGTTTGATATAGGTTTTCCGCATCAAAATTATTTTAACCACATAGTAACATAGATACATAGAAAAATATAAGTTAATGAAGGTAATATAAGTAGAAAAACTGTATAAATCTGCGTGTTCTGTGTTATCCGTGTTCAATATTTTAGCAGTAAGACGAATTTTATTACAATTTTATTACATAAACCTTACTTTAAAATTTTGATGCGGAAAACCTATAGTTTGATAAATAAAATTTGCCTTTTCTTATTTTATTGTTACCTTTGTTATCAATAAAAATATAAAAACATAAATTTATGATTGCTACACAAACTGCTTTATTCGAAATTAACATCCCAAAACTAAAACCTACACAAGTTTTTGAGGAAAGCAGGTTGTTTTTTTATGAAGAATATCAAAAATTAGATAAACAATACTATGTAAATATTAACAATTCTTATCAATATTTAGTAAATTTTTCGCAAATTAAACATTTACCCATTCACCGTTGGTTTTATTATCAAGAAGGTTATTCGAGTGATTTGATTATCAAAATCTTAAAATATTTGGATTTATCAGACAAAAACCCAATTATTTTAGACCCTTTTGCAGGTTCAGGAACCACGCTACTCACTGCCAAACAATTAGGTTTGCAGGCAATAGGTTTTGAAATAAACCCATTTTCGGTGTTTATGATTGAGGGCAAAATTCAAGAATATTCAGATGAAGAATTAGAAATTGTAGCTAATTTTGAATTGCCACGCTACGAAACTGTCGAAAATCTTTATGAAAATTCTGAGTTTTCAATGATTGAAAAGCTATTTGAAAAAACACAATTAGAGAAAATTAGCTTACTCAAAAAACAAATAAACCAACAAAAAAATACAAAAGTAAAACATATTTTATGGGTTGCTTTACTGTGCATTATTCAAGATGCTTCGTTTTACAAGAAAGCAGGTAATGGCATAAAAAAGAAAAAAGTATATCAACAAAAAGACGTTTTTGAGCTTTATGAACATAAAATTAAACAAATTACAGAAGATTTAAAGCTATTTTCAAATCAAATTGCAAACGTAATTAGTGATAAAAATAATACTAAAATTATTCTTGATAGTTGTTTAAATATGCAAAAATACGAAATTGAAAATTTTGATTTAGCTATTTTTTCTCCACCTTATGCTAATTGTTTTGATTATTACGAAGTCTATAAAATGGAACTTTGGATAGGTGAATTTGTTGATAGTTATGAAAGTTTGCGAAAATTACGAAAAGAGGCTTTAACTTCCAATTTGAATGCAAATCTGCACCAAAAAATAACGCCTAAATATCCTTGTGAATTATTGGAAAAAATAGTAGCCGAATTGCGAAATTCTGCACAACTTTGGGACAAAAAAATTCCGACTATGCTCGAATTATATTTTGCAGAAATGGGAATTTTATTAGAAAGTTTATACAATAAAACAAATAAAAATGGTTATTGTGTGATTGTGGTTGGCAATTCTGCTTATGCAGGTTTGGCTGTTCCAACAGATTTAATTTTGGCGAATATTGCCGAAAAAATAGGTTTCGAAGTGCAAGAAATTATTATTGCTCGTAAAAATGAAACAAGTTCACAGCAATATAAAATCATAGGAAAATTTATAGAGTATATTAGAGAAAGTATTGTTATTCTAAAAAAAACTGTAAAAATCCCCCTAATCCCCGAAGAAGAAATTAAAAAAACATAAAATTTATGGATGAAGTCATTTTACAAGTTAGGGAAATTCCGCAAAAAGTTGAAAATAACACAACTTTAGAGATAAGTACACCAGATTTAGGCTATTTTACCCATTCTTTTTTCAAATATCCCTGCAAATTTATTCCGCAAATCCCCAAGTGGGCTATCGAAAAATACACACAAAAAGGAGATATCATATTAGATTGTTTTGCAGGTTCTGGAACAACCTTAGTAGAAGCAGTTTTGGCAGAACGTAATGCGGTGGGCGTAGATTTTGATAAGTTGAGCAATTTGCTCTGTGATACAAAAACCGTTTTATTATCAAATCAAGAAGTGAATTTTATCTATCAAAATTTAGATAGTTTATTTATAAAAAATAATGATTTAACTTTACAATTACCTGATTTACATAATCTTAGCCATTGGTTTAGTGAAACAAATATTGAAAATTTGGCAGTTTTAAAAGCTAATATTCTACAAATAGAAAGCCTAAAAATACGAAATTTCTTATTCGTTTGCTTTGCTTCTATTATCAAAAAATGTTCTTTTACAGAGGAAGGTTCACCAAAACCTTATATTTCTTCGAGGTTTCCCAAAGAGCCACAAAATGTGAAAGAAAGTTTTAAGAAAGTTATTGATACTTCAATTTCACAATACAAAAAATATCCTATTGCTAATTTGGGAACTTCAAAATTGATAGCACAAGATGCCCGAAATATCGATGTGCCTGAGTATGCTGAAAAAATAGATTTGGCAATTACTTCGCCTCCTTATATAAATGCTTTTGATTATGTAAGGTCTTTGCGTTTGGAAAATGCTTGGTTAGGCTTTTTTGGTGATACCAATATTTTGGAGATTAAAAAACAACAAATAGGCACAGAAACTGTATCAAGCAAGCAATATTCGGCAAAGTTACCTATTACAAATATTGAGTTATTAGACGAAATTATTAACAAAATTGCAATTACAGACAGAAAAAGGGCATATATTGTTTGGAAATATTTTGATGATATGCAGCAAAATATTTTAGCAGTGAAGCAATTACTCAAACCCAATGCACATTATATTATTGTTGTAGGAAATAGCTTGATTAGAGAAATTGAAGTACCAACTCACGAAATTTTAATCAAAATAGCTGAAAAACAAGGCTTTAATTTGGTAAATTGTTTTTCTTATTTGATAAAAAATCGTTATTTGCGTATTCCAAGAGGTGGGAAAGGTGGTTTAATAAAAAAAGATTGGATTATTGATTTACAGAAAACGAATTAAATATGGCAAGTGTCAATGGAGATTGGTTTCATTCACGTATTAGCTCTAATCTTTCGGAATTATTGACAATACGCAAGGCTTTGTTTGAAAGCCAAAAATTAGAATATATCGGCATAAATTGGAAAGGAAATAATGCCAAAATGGAAGCCTTTGCTTATAAAATAGGCATTGCAGACTCGCAATTACGAACAAAAACTCGTGCTATGATACGCAATGGTTTTATTCAAGATGATGATTTTTGCCCACTAAAATGGACAAAATACGGCGAAATTTGGAATGAACTTTACACAAACGGCAACTATGAAGATGCAAAAAAACTGTATGAACTTATTTTGATTGTGTCATTAGCCATTTATGCTTTCAACTATAAGAATTATACTACAAATCCAAGCAAAGGCGAATTACCTCTCAAAACGTTGTTTAATTTACTTGATAATGAACAAGCTATTTTGATAAAAGACTTTGTCATTTTAGTAGATGGTAATAAAACAGGTACTGCAAAAAATTTTACTTATTGGCGTACAGATTTGGTAAATACAGGACTTTTTGCGGAAAAGGATAAAAAGCTAATTTACACAGGGAAATATTTGGAATTAGTAAATATTATCAAAAATTTCGCCCCAAATAGTATTTTAACAGATGCTGATTGGAATACTATCAGGGAAAATCCTATTTTATCTATTTCTCCGTTTAGTGATTTTTTCAAAAATGCGTTTTTAGAAATTATACAAAATAACGAACAAGAAACTGAGCAGCAGAATGAAAAGCTAATCATAAATCTGGTTGATTATTTGGCGGAGGAAGAAAATAACAGCTTACCTGAAATTGATATACTTTCAAACAATACAAAATTTGTGCAAACCAACAGACGAGTTCGCAATGCAACTTGGTCGTTGAGGATTAAGCAAAAGTACAATTTTTCTTGTGCTATGCCAGATTGTGATGCAGAGGGACAGTTTTTGGTTGAGGCTGCACACATTAAACCTGACCACGCACAAGATGGGCAAATTCCTCACCGCACACATATTTTAAATGGTTTATGCTTGTGTAGAAATTGTCATTTGTTATTTGATAGAGGATATTTTTCAATAGCAGATGACACAAAAATTATTCTTTCACCAATTCTTAGCAATATAAAAGAGCAACACCTAAAAAAAGTAATTATAAACAGTGCTAATAATGAAATAAAATTGCGAATAGATAACCGAAAGCCATTGAGTGAGTTTTTGGCTTATCATAGGGAGGTTGTTTTTAAGGTTTAACAAAATTTTATTAAAAATATTACCAATGTACCAACAGACAAACAAACGCAAGTACAGGTTTTGCGTTTTGGAAATAGTGTGGGAAGTTTGAAAGTGAAGTTGAAGTAATTTTTTTACGTTTGTCAAGGTCTTAGACCATTTCCAACGTAAAAAAATGCCAACAAACTATAATTTTTTTACCACCAATAATCCACTAATTCTATATATTTTTTCTGTTTTTAGTTCGGTACAACGGAAAAATTTGCGTAGTTTTTGTCCTTTTTGGAATACTCTGCCGTCTTCTACCATAAACTTGGCGTTTTCTGGTAACTCTTCAAGTAATATTTCGTCTGTGCTTTTTTGGTCATATTTTTTCAAAATTTTATATAAATTTTCATCTCTGCAAGTAGCAGCCAATGGGTTTTTCATGTAATTTTGAATAGCCATAGCTGCATCTGTTGGGAAAAAATGCAAAACTTTTTCCAATAAAAGCACATAGATTTTTTGCCATTCTTTGCCATGTGGTTGTACGGTATTTTTATGTCGCAACCACACTTTTAAATGTGCTATTTCATGGACAAAAGTCAGCAAAAAAGCATAAGGATTTAAGTCCCCATTTATCGTAATTGTATGCCTATCTGTAGCACTTGCAGGCGACATATAAGTACCTAAAATGGTTTTTCGTTTGGCAGTAATTTTGATGCTTGTCGGTTGTTCCGAAATCCAATGCACAATAATTGGAACAGCATTTTTTGGAATATATTTTTCTAAAATATGGTCAATCGTATGGGCTGGTTGCATAGGAAATAGAAAGATGACATAGTGATTAGTTGTGAATAGCTATAAAATTCAGTAATATATAATTTTTTTAGTGATATAAATTTTCTTAGTCGTCTTTATTTTTGTACTGTAAATAATTTCCATACTTTTTTAAACAATGGTGCAATTGTTATAATTGCTAAACTAAGTAGAGAATATGCCATATATTGCTTAATTTCGGGAAAAGTATCTCCACACCAATAACCCAACAACACAAAGCCAAATGCCCAAACAGATACACCGAGCAAACTATAAACGACAAAATATCCAAAGTGCATTCGTACTATTCCAGCAAAAATAGGCAATAAGCTACGTAAAACAGGGAAAAAACGACCAATTAATAAAGATAACTTACGATATTTGCTAAAAAAAAGTTTTACTTTTGCAAAAAGACTTCTTTTAAACCAAAAAGTATCGGGTTTTTGAATAAGTGCATACCGACTTTTTGCACCAACATAATAGCCGAAAAACGTGCCTAAAATTGCTGCCACAAAAGCCACCAGCAAAATAGTCCACAAAGAATGTTTCCAAATTTCTAATCTACAGCTCAAACCTGCCACAAATAACAAAGATTCCCCTGGCATAAATACGCCAATTAAAGTTCCACTTTCTAAAAAAATAATGATAAAAAATAGAGATAAACCCCCAAATCGTATGATATATTCAGGGGTAAGAAACTCTTGTAAATCTGCTAACATACTAAATTTGGAATTTATAGACTAAGATGTAAAGGTAGTAATTATTATTATTTTCTCGAATTATCTACCAGCACTTTGCCTTTTATATCCCATTCACGCAATACCACGCTGTCGGCTTTGGTATAAGGCTCGTCTTGGTATTTGATTTCTCTTTTTCGTGCAAATTTTACTTGGTCAAAATATTCGTACCACACTCCTATTTTAATATTGTCTGCATATTGTCCTTTGGTTGCCAATCTGCCACTTGGAAAATAGAGTAAATATTCACCTTCTTTGGAGCCATTGTGAATAGATACTAATTGTTTTAGTTTTTGTTTCTTTTTATCAAAATATTCTACTTCTGATTCTTGCAAAAAACCTTTGTCATAATATCTTTTATCTAAGAGCAAGGTATCTTTGCCATATTTTTCCCATTTCCCATCTTTTACTCCCAAATAAAAATAACCTTCTTCTGTTACCAAATCGTTTACTTTTTTGGTATAAAGTCCGTGTAATAATGCTCCATTTTCAGGGTTATATTTGGTAGTTTTGATAATTTTTTGCTTTTTTGGGTCAAAATAATAGGCTTCTAAAACATATTCAGGCACTTTTGTTTGGTCTTTGACAAAATAAAATTTTTCTACAATAGTTCTTTTGCCACTAATAGTGCGAATAAAACTTTTTTTAGCCTTGATACCTCGATAAGAATTTTTTGGTTCTTTCTTCACTTTGATAGTTTTGGTAGATTTTGCCGAGTTAAGTCCTAATTTTGCTGTTTCTTTAGCTTGTTTGGCAATATCTTTTGCTTGCTGTGCTAAAGTCCGTTTGGTAGAAAGTTCAATTAAAGGCGTGGTGGTAGTAGTCAAAAGTCTATCTGTTTGGCTTTTGGGTTTGGTATCTGTTTTGGTTTTATCGTCTTGTGCAATGCTTTGAAATCCGCAAATCCAATGTGTTAGCAAAACAACAAATAAAAAGTTTTTCATGGTATTGGTAAAAATTTAAAAATATATTTTCCTATACTTTTCATCAAATGCGAAAGTACAAAATTGCTTGACAATTTTGTACTTATTTTGCATTTTTTTTAGTCATCATCTCTATTGCGTTTCAAATCTCCTCGTTTGATAGATTTGATAAACTCTGCCCACGCAAACGGATTAAGTAAAGGAATGGAAGTCATACCATTTACATTAGACATGGCATTGGTTTGCTGTTGCATATAGAACTTATAATTCATACTTCCGTCCATAGGCATCGACATTGCCATATTGGTCATACGTTGTTTGTTTAGGTTTTTTGCCATATTTTCGTAACGTCTTTCTGGTAATTTTAATGCCAAAAATACTTCCTTAAACACTTTTTCGTCACTATATGGGTGAACTTCTACCACAGGCAACACTCTTGCACGTTGCTTAAGGTCTATTACCACCGAATATACTGCATCACTTCGTTGTGGAATGACAACCATTTTTCTATCATATCCTAATCTCGTTATCACAACTGTATCACCTGATTTGACAGTCATACTAAATATACCTTGTTCATTGGTTGTACAGGCACGATTTGCACGATAGATATAAAGATTTACATTTTTTACAGGTTTTACACTATCTCCGTCTATCACAACCCCTGTGAATGTAATAACTTGTGTATTGCCTTGTGCAAAACTTTTTTGTGTGTTTGTAAAAATTACACAACAGATTATCAAAAATAACAAATATATTTTCTGCATAAAATTTCGTTGATTGGTTTACAAAAATAAAACTTTGTATGATTTAAACGAATTTTTATGCAAAATGTAAGCAAATTTTAACATTATTTACTGAATAATTAGCAAATTTAGAGATACATGACATTAATTTCGCTATTATCAATTTAGAAGGATACATTTTTATATAAACCTTAATAGTAGTTTGTGTTACAAGTTCTAAAATTATTTTGCCTTGATACTTTCCAAAAGTTAATTTGCTATTCCTATTATAAAAGTTCGTTATGCTTTTGTTAGTTGTTAGGTTGTTAAAAAAATACTTACCAAGTTTTTAAAAACTTGGTAAGTATAAAATTCTTACTTCTCCACCCTACATCAAGCATTATTACCCACAAAATACTGCCTAATATCTCCCAAAACTTTCTCCAATAATTCGCAATGCTCGGTAGGACGTGCAAAACAAGTTTCATAGCTGTTTTTGATTAAGGCGTGGTAATTGAGTTCATTCGCAACCAAGTTTTTAAGTTCTGCTAATTTATCCTCTATTTGTTTCCCTTGATAATCTCTTAAAATAGCTTTTCTTGTTTTGTCATAATAAGCTGTTTTTATTGCCTCAAATAGTTGCTTTACCACATTATCATAAATAATATGTCCATTCAAAAAGTGATAAAAATGCTTTTCAAGGTTTGGGAATTGCGTTTTTACGTAATTTTTAGTTATTTCTAAATCTATATTTGGAAATTTTGTGATTACTTTTTGTTGCCATTCCTGAACTTGTAAAGCTATTTTTTGTAATTCGTTTTCTCCATTTTTTGACAAATCAGTTGCAGCACCACTCAAAACCTCAATAACAGATTTTAAACCATCATTTGTAAATAAATAATCATTCAAATTATGAAGTTCACTATATAACCAATACCAAAAAACAGGCTCAACAATTTTGTTATAGTTATCAAAAAAAGTAACAAAATCAAATTCAACTTGATATTTTACTACTTGTTTATTCAAATTTGTAGCAATACATTGATGATTTTCTATGTTATAAGTGTAGGTATGAAACATAAAATCCTTTTTATTTCCATTAGCAAACAAATCATTATGCTGCAACAAATACCGAGTATCACTATCTATACATAACAAAAACTTAGGCTCAACCAAGTGTTTATATTTCAGCACTTCTGCACAACCATCTGCACCTCTTGTTGCTGTTTTAAACTCAAAATGTTGAATAGTTTGCTTTTCTGTAAAAGCAACGTGGTCAAACAAAGTCCGCCAAAAGATTATATCGGCTTGTGCTTCTACAAATATAAGATGCGTTTTGCCTTTGAGAGCTAAGTTTTGACGCATCATAGCTAATTTTTCTTTGTATGCGTCTATCATTAGCTTTGCAATTTTAGGTTTTGAATATGTTGCACCTTATCCGCCCAGCCTTCAATAAAAATACTTCCCGAATGTGTTGCTATAATTAGTTGGCAATTTGGATTTAGTTCACGCAAATATTCAATTAGTTTTTCTTGCCAAGAATAATGTAAAGAAATTTCGGGTTCGTCTAATAATAAAATAGCATTTTGTTTGTCTTGTAATAAAACCGTAAGAAATAAAATCAATAAATGTTTTTCGCCTGACGAAAGCCTGATAGGTTCTATTTTTTTGTCATTTTTGCCAAAATAAAAACCTTTTTGCAAAACTATTTTCTTATTCGTTTCACTAAACAATTCATTGACCAATTTTTCAAATAATGCAATATTTGCATACAAAATAGTTGCTTTTTCATCTCTATCTATCCCATTTTCACGATAAATAGCCACCATTCTTAAAGCTATGTCACTTTGATAAGCATAAAATTTACTAATTAATTCATATAATTGAATATCTACAACCTTCTTTACTTTTTGTCCTGCATATTCTACACCTTCTTTTAAAGGAATATCTAAATCTAAAAAGTTTAATAACTGAATATTAGAGGCACTTATTGGCAATTCAAGCGGAGCATCAAAATCATGATATCTAGCTACAATATCTTCTGCATTATTTATTAATGAGTCATAACTAAGCACAAAAGATTTTTCAGGAAAATCAAGTAAATATATTTCTACTTCCGTCTTTTCTTCAAATAATCTATAATAACTACCATCATTATCTACTGATAAACTATTTATTAAATTCAAGAAAGATGATTTTCCACTTCCATTAGTTCCCACCAAAATATTTACGTCAGGTTGCAATTCCCAAACATAATTTTCGGTAGCTTCTCCCCAAAGATTATTAATGACGACTTTTGTAATAGACGAAACAGTGTTGATATAGTGTTCTACACCCATTATTAAGTTATTTTTATATGATATGAAAAAATATTTGCAATAAAGAAATTAAAACTGAATTTTGCTATAAAACCCTTCCCAAGTTTTAAAAACTTGGAAATTATATAAAAACAACCCCCAAATAATTTTAAATATTTGGGGGTTGAAACTCCTAGTCTTCCTTAACTTTTTTTTGTTTTTGATTAACAATACTAATTATTTGCGGATAATTTTCTACTGAAACATTAAAATTAGCAGATAGCAAATTTTCAAAAGTATGAACTGTAAACTCTGCATTTTCAACATCTACACTTGTTTTGTAACGAAGGTCGCAATTTTCTGTATCAAGTTCAAAATTACCAATAGTTGTTTCACAATTTACTTTATTGATTATTGTTAGTATAGTAGCAAATTTATTTTTAGGAATTTTAATAGGAAAAATAGTGTGTAAAATAACCTGCCTTGCTTCCTCAAATACGTGAACATAGCAAAGTAATTGATAATCCATTACTTGAATAAATAAACTAAATTTTTCTTCTTTTTCTTGATAAAACCAGTCTTGCCTATTCAAGTAATTTCTTACAGTTGTGTGTAATTCTGTCATATTGCTTGAATATTTTTAAAAGTGTATTTCGATTTTTGTTTATTAATTTGTTTGATTTGAGGTTTTTCTTGATGATATTTAGCTGGTGTAATACCACCTGAGTAACCTTTTAGGATAAATTCATCTTGCTTGACAAAAATATGATTTTCGTTATGTTGTACAGAAATAGATTTCTTACTTATCATTTCCAAAAATTCTTTTCCCGAAGTTGTTACTGCAAAACTTTCATCTATATCGACTAATTTGCCATTGCAGTCAAGTGTTATAGTAAAAAAATTAGTTTTATATTCAAAAAAAATTTTTATAGCTATTTCTTCTATATCAAATTGTTTTAAAATATCTTTTTTGTTTTTTAGTATAGAAACAAATTCTTCTATGTGCTTTAAAAGATGTTTTTTGTTTTTCAAAACAACTATATATTCCGCACTACTGTAAGGATAAGGTTTATTTTTGTTCAGTCCTTTGACAGCAATGTTACCTTTTTCAGCATCAATTGTTAAATCCATTGATAATTTTTCGGCTAATGATTTAGCCGAAAAATTATGTCCAAAAAAATCTATGTAAATTTCTATATTATTCATTATAGTTTTCAATGGTTAGGTTTGTTATTACTAATAATTTTTTGTTTTTATTGCAATTAAACATAATTAGTCTTGTTTTTTTGTGATAACCAATGTCAAAATTATCAATATTCAGGTTTTTAATTACTTTATTAAAATCCTTTTTTAGATTTCCCTTTGTTTTTCTATGAAATTCCCTTTCAGTTACATTGAATAATTCAGGCATTGTTTCATCTTTGGGGAAATTATAATCATAATCTAATAGAGAAACTAATTTATCAAATAACATTTCACAACACTCAATAATGTATAAAAACCTTAACTTTGCCAAAGTTTTACAAAGTGTAATTCTTTCTTCATCTGTTAAATTATTTATTTTTAATTTTTCAATTAAAATATTTAGTTCTTTCTCATTCATTACAGATGGGTAAAAGAGTTTAACAATAGCAAATATATTAAAAATAATACATTTTTCCAAAAAAAACCTTCCCAAGTTTTTAAAACTTGGGAAGTGTAACAATTCCTTACTTCTCCACACTCACCACCACCCTATACTCATCAATTTCCAATTCCTGCCCATTCGCAACCGTTGGCAACACATCAAAAGTAGTAGCTTGAACTTCGACAGCAATATAATCTTTGAAGTTTGCAACTGCTTGATTTACAATATCTTGCTCCGAATGTGCCACCGAAATTTTGATTTTATCTTGCACATCTAAATTCATATCCTTGCGAATATTCTGAATACGATTTACCAAATCTCTTGCAATTCCTTCTTGTCGCAAGTCGTCTGTTAGCGTAATATCGAGGGCAACCGTCAAATTTCCTTGTTTCGCAGTCAGCCAACCTGCCACATCTTCCGAACTAATTTCGACATCTTCCAAAGTCAAAACGTAAGACTTTCCGTTTGCAGTAGCCGAAATTTTACCGTTTTTCTCAATTTCTGCAATTTCAGCTTTGCCAAATCCTTGAATGGCAGCCGAAACGTGTTTCATATCCGCCTTATATTTAATGCCTAATTCTTTGAAATTTGGTTTGATTTTCTTAATCAAAATTCCTGCATCATCACCAATATACGTAATATCTTTTACGTTTACTTCGCTGATAATCAAGTCTTTAACGGCTTCAATTTGGTGTTTTAGTTTTTCGTCAAGCAATGGTATCATAATTTTTGCCAAAGGCTGACGAACTTTAATCATAGATTTTTTACGAATAGAATGTACCAAAGAACATACATCTTGTGCCAAAGCCATTTTTTGTTCTAATTCCAAATTTATTAATTTTTCATTTGCCACAGGCATATCCGTTAAATGCACAGAAATCACATTTTCTGTTTTTGCAACGGTATTCAAATCTCTATACAAAGTTTCCGAATAAAACGGTGCTATTGGCGACATCAATTTTGCCACAGTTTCCAAACACGTATAAAGAGTTTGGTAAGCAGCACGTTTGTCGTCATTATATTCGCCTTTCCAAAATCTTTTACGATTTAATCTTACATACCAATTACTCAAATCTTCGTTTACAAAATTCGAAATTGCCCTTGCAACTTTTGTAGGTTCGTAATCCGCATACGCATTATCTACTAAATTGATTAGTGAATTAAGTTTTGACAAAATCCATCTATCACTTTCAGTCAATGCAATTTCATTAATTTCTTTGCTTGGTCTGAAATCATCTAAATTCGCATACAACGCAAAAAACGAATACGTATTTTGCAAAGTCCCAAAGAAACGGCGTTGTGTGTCTTCGAGGTCGTCCATATTAAACTTCAAATTGTCCCAAGGATTTGAATTTGCCATCATATACCAACGCACAGCATCAGCACCATACTTGTCAATAGTTGCAAAAGGGTCAACGGCATTGCCTAATCTTTTTGACATTTTTGCACCATTTTTATCAAGCACCAAGCCCGTAGAAACTACGTTTTTGAAAGCTACACTATCCTCTAACATCACCGCTAAGGCGTGCAACGTGAAAAACCAACCTCTTGTTTGGTCGACTCCTTCGGAAATAAAATCGGCAGGGAAATTTGCTTTGAATTTTTCCGCATTTTTAATCGGATAACCCCATTGTGCGTAAGGCATTGCACCACTATCAAACCAAACATCAATTAAATCCGTTTCACGTTTCAAAATTTGCATACCTTCGCCCATCAACACAATATCATCTGCAAAAGGTCTATGCAAATCTAATTTTTCTTTGAAATTAGGCACGACATCTGCAACTTCTTGTAAGGAAATATAATGCCCCGTAGAAGATTGTGGGTATGGTTTTAAAAGTTCGTTAATGTTTTTCGTGTTTTTTAGGGCAGAAAAATCAAAATGTTGATTTGCAAGTTCTTTTGAAATCCAGCCTTTTTTGATTAATTCCTCCACAGAACCAATGCAAACCTCTTGTTTTGTGTCTTCCGACCTCCAAATTGGCAAAGGCACACCCCAATATCTCGACCTCGATAAATTCCAGTCCACCAAATTTTCCAACCAATTTCCAAACCTACCTATACCTGTACTTTCAGGTTTCCAATTAATAGTTTTGTTTAATTCTGCCATTCTACCTTTGTAGGCAGTTGTTTTGATAAACCAACTATCCAACGGATAATACAAAATTGGTTTGTCTGTTCTCCAACAATGCGGGTAACTGTGTTCGTATTTTTCAACTTTAAAAGCCTTATTTTCCTCTTTCAATTTGATAGCAATAAGCACATCAGTAGGCTTAAAATTAGGATTTTTACGTTCTTCTTCGCTATAATATTCTTCTTTCACATAAAAACCTGCAAAATCTGTAACTTCTGCCACAAATTTACCTTGACGATTTACGATGGGAACTTCTTTTCCGTTTTCGTCCAAAACCATAATTGCAGGCACACCCGCAACTTGTGCAGCCCTGAAATCGTCTGCCCCAAAAGTTGGCGAAATATGCACAATGCCTGTTCCGTCTTCTGTGGTTACAAAATCCGCAGCAATGACACGAAAAGCCTTATCTGCATTACTCAACGGTTGTACGTAAGGCAATAATTGTTCATATTCCGTACCTACCAAATCTTCGCCTTTGCACTCTGTTGTGATAACATAAGGAATTTTTTTAGCATCTTTTGCCTCATCAAAATCATTTCTATTCACATATTTATCACCTAACAATTTGTGTATCAATGACTTAGCAAATGTTACAGCAATAGGTTGATTTGTATATTGGTTATGCGTTTTAATGGTAACATATTCAATATTTGCCCCAACCGCCAAAGCCGAATTTGCGGGCAAAGTCCAAGGCGTGGTTGTCCAAGCCAAGAAATATTCGTTTTCTGTACCTTTAATTTTAAATTGTGCCACAACCGAAGTATCTTTTACATCTTTGTAACAACCTGGGAGATTTAGCTCGTGAGAACTCAAACCTGTTCCCGCAGCAGGCGAAAAAGGCTGAATTGTATAACCTTTATAGAGTAAACTTTTGTCATATAATTTCCGCAACAAAGCCCAACAACTTTCTACATATTCGTTTTCGTAAGTAACATAAGGATTTTCCAAATCTACCCAATAACCCATTTTCACGGTTACATTGTCCCATTCTGCCTTATATTTCATTACCGTTTCCTTACATTTTTGGTTGTATTCGGCAATGGAAATCGTCTTTCCAATATCCTCTTTCGTAATTCCCAACTCTTTTTCTACCTGCAATTCTATAGGCAAACCGTGCGTATCCCAGCCACCTTTTCGCTGCACTTCAAAGCCTTTTAGGGTTTTGTAACGACAAAAAATGTCTTTAATAGCACGTGCCATTACGTGGTGAATACCAGGCATACCATTTGCGGAAGGAGGTCCTTCATAGAAAACGAAGGCAGGTTTTCCTGCTCGGTTTGTAACAGATTTTTCAAAAACCTGATTTTCGTGCCAAAATTGCAGCACATCTTTGTTCACTTGTGCAAGGCTAAATTGCCCTTGCTTATATTCAGTATATTTCATAAGAAATAAAGTTGATTACGGGGTTGTAACTCCGTAGGAGTGAAATATTTGTAGAAAAACATTGCCAACTCCACTCACAACTCCGTAGGAGTGGCATATATCACTCCTACGGAGTTTTTGGTGGTTTATAGTATTTGTTTTCTATAAATATTTCAGTCCTAACGGACTTTAATTATTTTCAAAATTGAATTTGCAATAATAAAATCACAAAGATAGCAAAGGTAGGAATTTTTTTAGGAAAAAAGGAAAGAAAAGGTAAAAAATGACTTGTTGTTGAAATAAAATTGATTATCTTTGTATTACCAAATCGTGAAAGACGTTAATAGTGTGGTTTTACAAAAAAACAATGCTATGTTGGTTTGTTAAAACTGATAGCAAAAATTATGAGAACCTACCAAATAGAATTACTTGAACCCAAAGCCCAAAAACTTATAGAGGAATTAGTAAACTTAAAACTGATTAAAGTTTGCGAAGTGGCAACGCCTAAACAAGAATTTAAAGAATTGTTGGCGAAATTGCGTGAGAAAAAAATGAAAAAACTAACCTTAGCAGAAATCACAAAAGAAGTTGAATTGGTAAGAAAAAGACGTTATGAAGAACAAAAATAAAATTAGAATTATTCTTGACACCAATTTGTGGATAAGTTTTTTGATTTCTAAAAGGTTAAAAAAGATAGATACACTGTTTAATAGCGAAAATATCACTTTAATTTTTAGCCAAAACCTCTTGGAGGAGTTTATTGAGGTTGCACAAAGACCTAAGTTTAAAAAATATTTTTCTGAAACTGATATAGAAAAATTACTTGATTTGTTTGATGTTTATGGTGAACTTGTAACTGTTATATCAACTGTTGATATTTGCCGAGATGCAAAAGATAATTTTCTACTTGCCTTAGCCAAAGATGGAAAAGCTAATTTTTTAATAACAGGAGATGATGATTTGCTTATCATCAAGCAATTTGAAAATACAGAGATTTTAACCTATACAGAGTTTGAAATACGAATTTAATAGTATAAGCCAATAGTTTTTACAGTAAAAGTTATTCTTTCTTGGCACATTGACGTACATAGCGGAGTTGTGATTGAGGATATTGTAAAGGGAGAAAAGTTTAATCTTCTCCCTCAAATACCATTATATAAGCTGTTGTATTGTGTCCATCCTCTAATGGAACAGGAGTAATAGAAATAAGTCTTTCACCTTCGCTATTTTTTCTCTTAATAACATTAGCTATTGCATTTTTTAATTGTTTTACATCTTCATAACCATATATTACCACAGGTGTTATTACAAGTTCCACAGAATTATACATTATTAGATTATATTAAATTTCCCCTACTCTTTTGCTTTTCGGTTTCCGCAAAGAAAAACTATTTATTTTTCTTGTTGCAATTTGCAAATAAAGTAGTATTTTTACACAATAAAACTAGTTTTTTGTATTGTAATAAATTACTTGACTTTGTGTAAAAACTTACTTATATGCTAACAATAGGAGAAAAAATAAGACATTTTAGAGATTTAAAGGGATATTCTCAGGAATATATGGCTCAAAAGTTAAATATTAGCACAAAAACGTATAACAGTTTAGAAACTGAAAAAACCAAAGTAAGCCTCGAAAAAGTGCAAAAAATTGCTACAATTTTAGGAATAGATTATCTTGAATTGTTGAGTTATGGAGAAAAAATAACACAAATAAATACAGGAGATATTGAGGGCAATAATAATCAAGTAAATGTACTAAATACAAATAAAGACCTTACTCACGAAATAGAAAAATTGCACTTGCAACTTAGCCACAAAGACGAAAAAATTGCAGCCTTAACCAGCAAAATCTCCGACTTAGAAAAAATCAATACTTTATTAACCCAACAAAACAAGTAAATAAAATTTATTTTCTTTTGACAGTTATCAAAAAATAGTGTAACTTGCAATAAATAAATTACTATGAGTCCATCTTTTAATCATGCGTATGTGAGTGCTAATTTACTTGTACTATTACGAAAATATACAAATTATACAGCACTTGTAGAACTTTCTATCGAAATACAAGGCAAGGAATATGTTCCTGATATAACTTTGTATAGCAAACGCAAGATGCAACGAAGTAAAGATATTATTCGTATGACAGAAATGCCTTTGTTAGCCATAGAGGTATTATCTCCAAAACAAAGTTCCTTAGACGTGATAGAAAAAATAGGCATTTTCTTTGCCAATGGCGTACAATCTTGCTGGTTTATCGAACCTTATTTACATATTGTTACAGTCTATAAATCCTTAGATGAGTTTACAACTTATACGGAAACAATGGAACTACAAGACGATAAAATAGGTATAAAAATGAGTATTGCAGAAATTTTTGAATAATAAATCTATAAAAAGCCAGATAGCCAAACTATTAGGCTTTTTATTTGTGTTACTTCATCAACCTCGTTTCCAAAATCCACCTAAATTTTCTTAAAATAGCAATAATTTGCAATAAATCATCTTTATTTGTAGAACTAAAAGTATCAGAAATACAATATTCTTTGCTTTCCATAATCACAAAACGCCAACTATCTCCAATAATTTCTACACCATATAAAGGCATTTCTGTATCTTTATTTTTAACCTGTGCTATCAAGAAAGCCTCTAAAAGTTGTGCCATTGGCTCTCCTTTTGGATTTGCCTTCGGTTTGTATTCTTGAAAATGAAAATACGGATTTTGCATCACATTTAACAAACCTTTTGCCATCATAAAATCTGCTTTTACAGTCAAAAGTATACCTTCCACAGTTGCAGAAATCTGTTTATCAAAAAACGTAACAATACCATTACCACCTTCTAAATGCCCTAATTCAACAATAGCCGAAATAAATTTTACTTTTAAATCCTCCTCACTCCAAGCCGAAATATTATTAACTGCCTCTTTATATTTTTTATCAAAATTATACTGCTCTCCAACATTAAAAGTAGGATTTTCAACAGTAAGCCATTCTTGCATTAAGGGAGTTTGGTATTCTACAATACGTTTGAGGTTAAAAAGCAAAATTAAATCAGCTTCTTTATTATATTGCTTCCCTTTGAGGTTTTCTTCGTCCTCATTTAGTTGTTTTTTCTTTGCCATAACTTGTAATTGTTATATGTAGCAAAGGTAGGAATTTTTAGGAAAAAAGGAACGAAAAATCTAAAAAAATGGAATTTGCAATTTTTTTAATTAACTTTACACCATTAAAAAACGTAAGTTATGGCATATAGCGAATTTCTAAATTTGAAACAAGTAGAGAAAAAATTAGGTTTGAATACCACAGACTTAGTTTTATTTCCTCCGCCTGTACCCTGTGTAACAATAAGTAGTCGTTTGCAGGAGGATATAGTTTATGCTAAAAAAATGCCTCTTCTAAGTGAAAAAGCTAAATCAGAATTGGTTATAGCCCCAATATTAAGAGAAATTAAAACACAAAACCCCAATTTTAACTATTTTTCAGGCTATACTTTTGATGTAGATAGTAGTCAATCTTTGACAGGTATTTGCGATTTTCTATTTACCTTAAATACCGCCAAAAATAGCATTAAAGCCCCCGTTATTTGCTTGGTAGAGGCAAAAAACCGTGCTATCGATGAAGGTTTTGGGCAATGTGCAGCCGAAATGTATGCAGCCAAACTATATAATGAACAAGAAGGCGAAAATATAGATGTAATTTATGGGTGCGTAAGCAATGCCTATGATTGGTGTTTTATGAAATTAGAAAATAATATAGTGTACGTAGATATTGACCGTTATTATTTGAATAGGGTTGATGAAATTGTGGGAATTATATTACATATTTTGCAGCAATATGATAAGTAGTAATTTTTATGCAATAAGTAATAAGACAAAATAAAAAGGATATTTGCCTTCAGACAAATATGTCAATTATCAGTAACTTATGCAAATTAAAACTTAACCTTTAATTTGTTCACTTACCTACGCATTACTATTACACAACTTACATTACTTCAATACGAGTGGCATTTTTTATAAGTAACTGAAAATCAAATAGTTATGTTTATTAAATCAAGTTATGTAACTAATTGATAATTAAGACTTTCCAAGTCTTGACCCGCAGTGGAACTGTTGGAAAATTTAAAAATGGCACTCATATTATTACTTAGCAACAATTTACAAATTATTTCATATTTATGGCTTTAATAAAAACAGTACGCGGATTTAGTCCAATTATTGGAACTAATTGTTTTATTGCAGAAAATGCTACTTTAGTAGGCGAGGTAATTGTGGGTAATAATTGTAGTATTTGGTTTAACGCAGTTTTGCGAGGTGATGTCAATACCATCAGTATTGGTGATGATACAAATATTCAGGATAATGTCGTAATTCATGGTACTTATCAAAAATCAAAAACAATTATTGGCAATCGTGTTTCGGTGGGGCATAATGCTGTCATTCACGGTTGCACTTTAGAAGATGAATGTTTGATTGGAATTGGTGCAATTATTCTCGATGGTGCGGTGGTGCAAAGTGGTGCTATGGTGGCAGCAGGCTCGGTGGTTTTGGAAGGAACTATTGTAGAGGCAGGCTATTTGTATGCAGGCACACCTGCCAAAAAAATTAAGGCAACAGACGACAAAATTCGCCAAATGATTCAACGAATTTCGGGCAATTATGCAATGTATGCCTCATGGTTTGACGAACCAGAACAGAAATAAGTTCTACCATTTATCAAATCCACTGTAAATGATTAACCAAAAATTATTTTGAATTTCCTACAACCTACAATTTATATGTTAGCAATATTTACAGATGCTTTTCAAGATTGGCAAAATTTTCTTCCTCTAACTTTCAACAAACCTATTGCAAAATTGCGAATAGGAATTTTGACAATAGAGGAAAAGTGGCAAAAATATTTACAAATTTTACCCACAGAAAGCTATTACCTTAGCCAAAATTATTTGCACAAAAAATTCCCAAGATTAGAAACTATTGGGCAAAATACAACACAAAAACTGTATCTTAATACTACTTTTTTGCCAGATAAGGAACTCTGCCAAGCTATACAAACATTGCCCAAAAACAGCATATTGGTTTCTCAAAATACGATTGTTGCGGTTTTAACAGAACAAGTTTTTGCTACTAATGCAGAAGTTTTTACTATCTTAGAAAATCCTACAGTTTTACAACATTTTCAACAGATTAACTATGCCCAAAAAATTAGTAGAATTTTGTATGTATATGATATTTTTAGAGAAAATAGGCAACAAATTATACAAGATTTTGCTTTACTAACACACAATAGAAAAAGTTTTCCTATTACAGATATACATACCAAAGTATATGGGGCAAAAAATATTTTTTTAGAAGAAGGGGCAACTATCAAAGCAGCTATTTTAAATGCCGAAGATGCACCTATTTATATTGGCAAAAATGCCAAAGTGCATGAAGGGGCTATTATCAAAGGTGCTTTTGCCCTCTGTGAAGGGGCAGAAGTGAATATGGCAACCAAAATCAAAGGAGATACTACTATTGGAGTTTTTTCTAAAGTAGGCGGAGAAATTAGCAATTCGGTTATTATGGGCTATTCCAATAAAGGACATGATGGTTTTTTGGGTAATTCGGTGCTTGGCGAATGGTGCAATTTGGGAGCAGATACCAATACTTCGAATCTAAAAAATAATTATAGCAATGTAAAATTGTGGAATTTTGTAGCCGAAAAAATGCTCGACACAGATTTGCAATTTTGTGGAACTATTATGGGAGACCACGCAAAATGTAGCATTAATACAATGCTTAACACAGCAACAGTGGTCGGAATAGGTGCAAATTTGTTTGGGGCAGATTTTCCGCCAAAATTTGTGCCACCTTTTGCTTGGGGTGGTAGCAATGGATTTGAAACTTTTGCTTTTGATAAATTTTGTGCAATGGCAGACAAAGTAATGCAACGTAGAGGAATTGTTTTGAGCAACGAAGACC
>JBIKRY010000145.1:0-11201 GCA_044348925.1 Bernardetiaceae bacterium | reverse complement strand
GTAACTCGTCCTACTGCTGGTTTCAAACGTACAATATTTCCTGCGACAATTTCGGCAATATTTGCTCCTTCAGTAACCCTAAATGTAATTGGCAAATTAGCCGTACTACCTGCGGTTATGAGGAAATCACCCGAATTCCAAGGTCTATCTGCAATAACTCCAAAATTTGCAATAGTTTGGCTAATTGGTAATACGCGGAAACGGCGAGTAACAGGCGTTGCTGCTAAGAATTGTGCATTTCCTGCTTGTGTTGCACGTACTACTACTTCTCCTAAACCTGTTAGCGTCAAGAATCTTGTACCTGCCGATACTGCATTTCCCGAAACTACTTCAAAAGAAACCGTTAAACCCGAAGTTGACCTCGCAAACAATTCCACTAAATCACTACTGAAAACTCTATCTGGGATAGAATCAAACGTAATGGTTTGTGCTACAGGAGGTGGTGGTGGTAAAATAGGATTTTCAACTTGTAGTAAAAATGGAATTACTGCCGAAACGCAACCTGTTGTCGTATTTCTAACAGTCAAGTTAAAGTTATACGTACCTATTGGAGTTGTAGGAATTGTTACAATAATTGGCGAAGCTGGTAAAGTTTGGTTGCTAACTGCTGTAAAACCTGCCATTGCGTTTGGTAATCCTGTTGTAATACTATATTCATTAGGGAAACCTGCTGTTGTAGTATAAGGTAACCTAAAAGAAGTAGAGGTTGGTAAGGTAGTAACAACCGTAGCAATAGCTATGCTCATTGGACTTTGTACTTCATACGCACCTACGTCTGTGATAGAAGTAGTACCTACTGCGGGCATATCAAAACGAGAATTTCCTAAAATATCCGTTGTTGGCACTCCTACTGCATCACCTGCGTCCACTAATGGAGAACAAGTTGCAATAGCCACACCGTCATCGGCAGTACGCCACATATTATCTGCACCAATTGGATTAGCCAAGTTAGCAAATAACGGATTTGCACTTGCATTGCCCAAACTTGTTGCAAAAGTATTTGTTGCAGCAGCTGTTTGATTGACAATAGAAGCATTGCCACCTTCTACGGTTGAGTAAGAAATGGTGAGTGCATTATTGTTATTTGAAATTCTGTTTGCACCACCACCCCAGAAAATAGAATTTTTTATGTTGGTTGTGTGTGCAGACCCTGAATTACGCATATGTGAACCTACGCCTGCTGGTGCTGTGTTGTTAATGAAAGTATTGTTATTGATATTGACAATACCGCCAGCAACACTTGGAAAGATAATTAAAGCACCACTGGAACCACCTGCCGAGCTATTACCTGAAAATAAACAACTATTGAACGTACAATTACCATTTCTAAAATCTATTGCTCCAGCCTGTGAATTAGTTACAAGAACAGCATTATTTGCAAAAACACAGTTGCTAAATGTTGCATTACCATTCTGTATTGACATAAAAATAGCACCACCCAAAGAAGACCCTGTTACTGAACTGGCGGAGTTATTTACAAATATTGTGTTTTCTATAGTTGCTGTGACGATAGCAGTAGCTGTTCCACTAATAAATGCTGCCCCTCCTTGTGCGACTGTTGCCCCTGTTGCTACAATTCTATTATTACGGAAATTATTGTTACGCAAAGTAAGACTTGCTGCACCTGCAACAGTTTGATTACAAAGTAATGCACCTGTATTGATACCATTATTGCCTGTTACTACAAAACCATCGAGAATAAGGTTGCTAACAGGATTGGAAGTTACGATAACATTATAGGTATCACCAGCACTAAAACCTGTAGTAGCATCTATATCTCCCGACAAAATAGTTTCGTTGGCAGTGTTCAATACTCTTTGTGCAAGTGTTGTTTCTGTACCTACAAAACCACCGTAGATAGCCAAGTTGCTTGTAACTCTAAATGTTCTTGTGCGTAAATCTGCTGGAGTTAGGTTATCATTTACATCTCTTTGTGGGAGATATGTACCTCTTGCTACCCAAACTTCTGTTACAACAGGACAAGCTTGTGTATAACGTAAAGCCTCTGCTAATTCGGTAAAGGCATTTGCCCAACTTGTTCCATTGTTCAAACCACCAACTACGTTTTTATTTACAAATAACCTTGTAACCGTAGGACAAACTAATGTAACCGTTACAGTAAATGGAATAACCGAAGAACAACCTGTAACTGTATTTCTAACTGTCAAGTTAAAATTATATGTACCTGTTGCTGAAATTGGCATATTTACAGTAATTGGCGAAGCTGGTAAAGCTGTATTTGGCACTGCTACAAAACCTGGCATTGCGTTTGGTGTGCCTGTTGCAATCGAATATTGATTTGCAGCACCTAAAATAGCTGTAAAAGGTATTGTAAATGAAGTAGCCAATACGTTTACAGAAGGAATAGCTGGCAACGTCAAGGAAGGCACACTGATAGTCAATGTTACAGGTGTTGTTGTCGTGTTACCACAAGCATCTGTTATTACGCATTGGTATTGTCTGCCATCAAAAGCTGCTGTTAAACCTGCACCCGACAAAGTTAAGGTAGTTGTGGTTGCACCTGCATACGCACCACCATTAGTAATATTAGCAAATGCTCCAGCACCTATTTTTTCTTGCCACTGATAACCCGTTGCACCCGTTGCTACTGCCGTAAAAGTAGCTGTTCCACCAACGCAAGTAGTTGCATTGATTGGTGCAGTGGTAATAGGTAGCGAAGTAATTGTTATTGTTGTAGTTGCAGGAGTACCGCAAGAAGGGGTATTTGTAACCGTATAAGTTCCGCCTGCACTTGCAGCCAAGTTAATTTGACCTGTTGCTGTACTCACAAAAACTAAGCCCGCAGGTGTAGCCGAAAACGTACCTGCTACGCCACCACCCGAATAAACAGGCGAAGGATTAGGGGCAGTGATACAAAATGGTGAACCTGTATAACTAAATGTAGCTGGCACATTTGGATTTACAGTCATTGTGGCTGTATTTGTTCTTGTAACTGCCGTACAAGTTCCTGTACCTGTGGCAGTTGCAGTGATGGTTGCAACGCCATTAAAAGTTGCATTCCATGTTACTAAACCTGCTGCATCTATTGTGCCTGCTCCTACAGGGCTGATGCTATATGTCAAAGTAGCATTAGAAGCTGTAGCTGCAAAACTTGTTGTTCCTGCACCTTGACAACGTGTGGTAGCTGGTGGAGGTGTAAGCGAAGGTGTAATAATGATGTTACCTGTTCCTACTGCTCCATTATCAAAAGTAGTTGCAACAATAATATAGGTTTGTCCTGCGGTCAAGTTCAAAGTAATTCTTGAATTTGTGCCACCAGCCCCATCATCATTGGCAGCTAAGGCATTTACCAAAGGCGTAGCAGGGGTAAATGTACCTTGATATAAAACCAAAAACGCATCTGTTGTATTGGTATGGTCTATTTGGTAATTAGCTGTAACTGTTGGCGTAATGCTAAAAGTTTGATAACGTGTACTTGTAGCTGTAGATAAGCCCGTTGGTGGTACTCCTTCTAAAGGTCTATTAAACGTAGGACTTGTTGCGGTAATAGCTACTGCAAAAGTTGTATTTGCACTTCCAAAACTTGGTACACTTGGTCCCGTTGCAACAGTAACATTAGTAGTTGTCGTTACTTGTGGGCAACCGTTGGCTGCTGCTAAGGTATAAGTTACTACATAGTTTCCTGCTGTACTTGTTGCCAAATTAATTTGTCCTGTGCTTGTACTCACAAAATTCAAACCTGCTGTGCTACTAAATGTCCCACCTGTTGCCCCTGTAATAGTTGGTGTTGGGTTGGCTGCACCTTGACAATAAGACGTACTTCCATAAGCAATACTTGCTGTTGGAGAACCAATCGTTACTGTTGTGGTAGCTGTTGCTGCATTACAACCACCTGCTGCTGCAATACTATACGTTACTGTATAAGTTCCTGCTGTACTTGTGGCTGTTGTTATCTGTCCTGTTGTTGCATTAATTGTCAAACCTGCTGTTGAGCTAAATGTACCACCTAATGTGCCATTGATTGTAGGTGTTGGTGTTGCTGTACCACAAAAATTGGTAGCACCATAGCTAATAGTTGGTGCAGGGGTTGTGCCAATGGTTACATTTACTGCGGTTCTTGGCGAAGGGCAATAGCTTTGCGAAGTTACTACCCAATTGTATGCCCAATAATACTGCACAGTGCCAGCCGTACTTGCAGTAATACTTACTGCGTTAGCTAAGGTGTAAGGATAAGTTGCACCTGTTAAATTTCTGTATAAATTTATACCTGCTGTACCTCTACTTAAACGATAATTTGCAGGAGGTAAATTCCAATTTAAGGTCATACTCACTGCTGTACCTACTTCGGCTGCTGTAATTGCCCTTGTCGTAGAAGTTATCAACACATCTCCCGCATCTCTTAACTCCAAAATAGCATTACCTACTACATCAGGGTAAATGGTAACAGAAACTAATGTTGATGGATTGAATACGGTAAATAGCAAAGATTGTGGTGCTGCTGAAACCCCACCTGTACCAAAAACATTGTCTGCGGGACCTACATTGCCACTAAAATTACTTTTTCGTTCTACAAAATAAGTAGTGTTAGCTGCCAAAACAGGCGTTGTATAAGTTGGCGTATTTGCTAATACAGTTCCGCCTACAGCTGCGTCATACCACGTATAATTTCCTCCACCTGTTGCAGTTAAAGTAGCACTATTTCCTGTACAAATTGTAACATTTGGAGAAATAGGTGCTGTTGGTAAGGTAGCTGTTCCTGCAACCACACGAGTACCTATGGTACGTTGTCCTACTGCCACGTTTGCGTTGTTTCTTGCCCGCACTGCATACCAATACTCTGTACCTGCGGTTAAGCCTGTATGACTAAAATTTGTTGTTGCAATATTTGCACCAATAACATTCCATACTCCTGTTGTACTATTAAGCAACATTACATCATAACCTGTTGCACCCGTTACTGCACTCCATGATAAATCATTGCCAATAGGCGTACAAGCTGAAGTTGCCGAAAAACCTGATGGTGTGCCTATAATATGGAAATTTGCAGCACTTGTACTGTTTAAGGTTGCTTGACTTACTCTAACTAAAGCACGTCCTGTTGCTCCTGCTGGCACTGTCCAATCAAAACTTCTTGCAGTATTGGCAATAGTTGTTGAAATAGTTACCCATGTTGTACCATTATCCAAAGAATATTCTAAAGTTTGATTGCCTGTAATTCCAGCACCATTCCACTGCACTGTAGCTACTGTATTTGGTTGCAAAATTTCTGTACCTGATGGAAAAGTAAGTTCCAAAAATGGTTGGTTTATTTCCCACGTCAAAGCATATTGTTGAGGACCTGAAGGCACTGCTGTACCAATGACACGCAAAATATAATTTCCTGCTGGAGGTGCAGTCATTGTAACTTGTTCTATGTTATCTCTTACGTTTACTCCCCTTACTGCCAAATTACCAGGGTTTGCAGGGTCTAATATCCAAGGCAAAATAGTGTTGGTAGTAGGGTCAATCACTTGTAAATTTAAGTTATTTGTCAAAGAAGGATTTGCATTTGCTAAAGCTGCGGGGTCATTCCAAGCCAACATTACTTTAAGTTCGGAAGTATTAGCAGGAATAGCTATTGGAAAATCTATCGTAGCACCTGTAGAAATTGTATTAATAGCATAATTAGTAGCTTCCAATACTTTTACAGCACGCAAACCGTTGATACGCCCAAAACCTGTACGATAATCTGGACCTACATTATTAATATCGTCAGCAGTATTACAAACAACAGCCCTAATCAAAGAAGACAAAGGCAGTGCATTGGCATTGAGTTGTCTAAATCTTTGATATAATTGTGCTACCGTACCACTTACCCCAGGGGTAGCCATCGAAGTACCACTAATAGTTGCATACGTATTATCTGGATAGGTAGAAAAAACATCTGTACCCATTCCCGAAATTTCAGGTTTGATACGACCATCGGCTAAGGGTCCATAACTACTACTACCACTAATAGCATCTGTGAGAGTTACATTAGCACAAGTCAAATTATTTTTGTCGGCTTTTCCTGTGGTAGTTCCCCAACCATTTGTACAAACTGTTTGAGAGTTACCTGCCGAAAATACGTGCATAAAACTTGTATTTTGGTTCATCAACAAATCTCTATTTCTGGTTGTTGTGCTATAGGCATCTCTTGTGGTACAGTTTACACTTGCATCGCCACCTCCATAAGAATTTTGGGTAAGTGTGATACCAAAGTTGGTAATAGCACTTTGCATTTCTCCTGTGATATTGCCTTGAAAATCGTGAGAATATATCAAAGCACCTGCTGCCATACCTCTTGCACGAGGGTCAAGCAGCCCACCGCCTGCCATTGTACCTGCTACGTGGGTTGCGTGGGAGTCCGAAGGTACATTTTCTACTACAGTAAGTCTGTTTCCAAAATCAAAGTGAGGTCCCACTTGTCCACCGTCCCAAATACCCATTCGAATACCATCACCTGTCAAATTGCGTGTACCCAAATCTAAAATAGTTGAACGGTGAAGGTTTTTATTGATTACATTTTCTGCAACCATTGGTCTGTCGATAGGCTCTGCCCACAAAACAAAAGGTTGCTCGACAAGGTCTTTGATTTTGTTTTTGGCAATTCTCAAAGTCATTGAGCTAAAAGTTGGTTGAAAGTCTAAAACTTTTGCTCCTGTTTTGTTGAGGTCAGCCAAAACTTGTTCTTTGCTATACTTGTCAAACAAAACAACATTTAAGTCTGCATAACCACTTTGTTTTTCGGCGTGTTTTGGAATGTCGCCAATCAAAAGTTGTGGGTCAGCTTTGTGTGGGTTTTGCAAAGCAAAAAAAGCACGAACTTTGTAGCTTTCAAGATTGGTCAAATTTGCCGTTGCCGATACCAAAGCTGTATAAGCATTGTCGGGCATATACGTCAAAAGTTTGATACCGTTTGCAGCTAATTTAGCCTTTGTTGCATCTGATGGCAAAGCATCAAATTGCACCAAAACGTGGTAATTGCCTTTGAATAATGTGTGTTGAAAGTCTTTTTGCTGACTTCTGAAGCTACTTACATTTTTGGTAGGCTGTATAGCACCTGTCCGAAAACGCAGCGAAGGGTTGTCCGTTTGGGCAAACACAGTTGTCTGTGTAGATAAGCTCAGAGCTAATCCAACTGCCCAACTAAGATAGTGTTTTTTCATGGATTTTGAATAAATTAATGAAGGTAAAACTAAATAACTAAATTTTGTAGAAATATATAAAATCTAAAAAAATTATAGAAAATTATTTATTTCAAAATTAAGTTACCTAATAGGCTTTTGCAAAGATATTGTTAGCAAAAGACTATTGTGTAACTTAAAATTATATAGATTTGTTTTGCTTATTTATAAGTAGGAATTCATATATACGAAATAAAAATTCTAATTATTTGATAAGCAATTAGTTAAAATAAATAAAAATAGAGTTCATTGCATAACTATTTTAACTAATTTTTTGCAATATTCAATATTAAAAAAACAAAACTTAATTTCGAGTATCTAAGCCCCAATTTAATTTTGCACGTAGGGTTTTTAGAAAATTTTCACCGCTAATTTTTACCAATTTTGCAGTGAAAGGGCATTTTTTTACTGCCATTTGTACCGAAGCATCTACTACTATAGAACGGGAATCTAAAGATACTAAAAAATTTTTGCTACGTCCCGCAATCTCAAACGAAATAACAGAATTATCAGATACTATCAATGGTCTTACATTCAAATTATGTGGACTGATAGGGGAAATAATAAAATTATTAGTATGTGGGTCTACTACAGGACCTCCAACACTCAAAGAATAGCCTGTAGAACCTGTAGGCGTTGCAACAATTAATCCATCTGCCCAATAAGAATTGAGATAATCTCCATTGAGATAGGTATGGACAATAATCATAGACGCAGTATCTCGTTTAGTTATGGTAAATTCATTCATACCGAAATTTAATTCTCCAAAAATACTTGGCTCACTTTCCAAAGCTATTAAAGTTCTCTCTTCAATCGTATAAAATCCACGAAAAACAACGTCTAATACTTCTTTAATTTTATCTTTTGGCGTAGTTGCCAAAAAACCTAAAGTACCTGTATTAATACCTAAAATAGGAATATTTTTATCTCTAACCAAAGTTACAGTATCCAAAAAAGTACCATCACCACCAGCACTAATCATCAAATTTGTGTCTTGTAAATCTTGATATTTTGAAAATACTGTATGGGTAGGTAGGGCAACATCAAAAAGTCGTAATTGTTGCAACAAAGCCAAAGAAATTTCTATGTGAAATTTACGTTTGGCTATTTCGTCTAATATTTGTAGAATATAAGGGAGTTTTTCAGGCTCAAAATATTTGCTGTGTACGGCGATTTTCATAGATAAGTAATAGTTATGCAAATTGAAAGTATATTTGCCTTTAGGCGAATGTACATTGCACAAAATAGTAATTTATTTTACCAAACCCATTCGCCATCTTTCAATCATATCATACCAAATATCGTTATATTTGACATCTCTAATTAAGTCGTAATGGGCAGTCGTAAATTGGTTATTTCGTTTAATGAATGTAAATTTTATTTCCATGCCATAATTTCTATATGTCCATTGCTCTTGTCCTTGCAGTCTGCTGATGTTGGTTGGACTGCCAAATGCAATATAAATCATACCTCGGTCTGTTTTCCAACCTTCTTTATAACTTGTAAAAAACTTATTTGCATCTGTAACTCGTTGATAATATGTTTTTATCATTCGTTTTGCTCGTGCTTCGTCTTTTGCAACCGTAAGCCAATAACTATCTAAAGCACGTTTTTTGGCGTAGGCATCAGTTTCTGGAATAGCATTCATTGGCGAAATTTCACTATAATCTGAAATATAAACCAATGGTTCTATGAGTTGATAGACTGTTTTATATTTTGGGTATTCGGGTTCTGTAACTTTAAAACCTGTGCCATTGCTACTATTGGTATCTAATTGTGCAAAATATAAACCTTTGCGATGAATCACAAAAGGTGTATTGGTTTTAACGGTAAAGGTAGAATCTACTTTCAACTCTGGGGTATTGTCTATAGCTTCTGTTTGCATAGGTACAGTTGCTGCTTGAAAATTTTGAGGTAATCTATAGACTGTAACATCTTGATTTTCAGCACCTAATAATAGTATCTTTTCGCCTCCTACTACATAATCTGCCATCGAATTACTTGCCACCGAAACCACAGCTACAAAGGTATTGCCTGCACCCAACAAAAAATCTTCTTGTGCATCTTGACGTGATTTTTCATCAGTAACTTTCACAAATAACATCGCTGTTTTTATATTGGTTACTGGTACATCAAATACTACATTATAACTATCATAGTCTTTTATTGCATTTTGTAAGCTAATGGTATCTTGCCCCAAAATTTCATTGCTATTGGCAGAGGCTTTGACAAAATAGGACATTTTTATTCCTGTAACATCAGCCGCAGTAGCCAAACGAGGTACTACCACAAAAGCATATATTCTGTGTATATTACCAAAATCTGCAATATATGTTCTAATTATAATAGGTAATGCAAAGATTTCTTGCAAAAAAGTTAGCAAAAAAAGAGTTAAAAAAAATATTTTTTTCATAATTTTAAATAGTATTTATATTTTTTTCATAATTTTAGTGTATAAAAGTTGTGCTTCTGCAAATTGTTCCTCATTTACCTTAAAATCACCATACCAAACATATTCAAAATAGTAAGTTCCTTTGTCAAAATCCTCTTGCAACATTTTCCCTTTTGGTGTTTTTGCCAATTCTAAACTATAATCGTGATTGGTTTTGTTAATTTCCCAAGCAATAAGTGCTTTATCGGTAAGTTTTTTGAGGGTAAAAAGATAAAATAACCGAACTGCCACTCTATACTGTTTTTTGTTAATAGCATCTGCTATTTCTTTGTCAAAATTAATGCTATGAATATTATCTTCTGTCCATTCGCCTTGCACATATTTTTTTTGTGGAGTGAATGAAAATAAGGTAAAAATATCCATTCCCAAAATTTTTATGCTTGCCCAAGTAATTATTAACGCCGAAAGTGTATAAATAATAAATTTTGCATAGCCACGTTGTTGCGAATCAAAACCTATTTCTAAAAGTTTGAAAAATAGCCATGTTTTAAATTTATCCCACCACGACAAATCTTTTGGCACTGCTCTATCATATACAAAAGTAGGGTCTTGTTTATATTTTTGAATAGAAACGGCATCAAACTTTTGCAACACAATTTTTCTATTATCTGTTGAAAGTTGTTGTATATAGGTAGCTTTTTGTGGATTACCCTCGTTGCTTTCTTCGGTTTGTGCAAAAATAGTGGTAGTTGGTAGCCATAACAAGCAAGAGAAAGTAAACAAAAAAAAGTATGTATAAAACAATTTAGGCATATATTATTAGAGTTTTAAAGGGTCAAGATTTTTAAAATGCCCATTCATTTTGATAATAGATTTTGTTCTTTCCATTTCTTGAATAGTTGGAATAGATTTTTTGATATGCTCTGTCAAATAACGCAACCTGTCGCCTTCAGATTCTATGGTCAATAGTTCATATTCTTGTTTTTGGGACAAGCCTGCTTTATGTGCATATTCGTAAGACAAATATTGTATATCCTCTTTGATAGGCACTTGCACGTGCAAAACCTCATACAATTCTACCAATGCCTCAATAAACCAAATTTTTTCCAACGCATCTACCTCATCATCTATTTTTACCCATTCCACTTCGCCTCCTGCGTGCAATTTATCAGGAATTGGATTGATGAAACTTTTTAAACGAAAAATACGCAAACCTTTCGTCTTTATGTCCATACGTCCATCATCATATTGGTTGGTTAATTCTACAATTTTGACTTCTGTACCATACTCTTGAATACTGCCTTGCATAAATACAGGAATCCCAAAGGTGCTTTTGTTTTCTATGGCATCTCGTACTAATTGGCGATAACGGGACTCAAAAATATGCAAATTTAAGGATTCATTTGGATAGACTACTAAATTTAAAGGAAATAAGGCTAAGTTCATAGAAAATGTTAGAATGATAATTGAGTTTATAGACTTTGTGAATATGCAAGTTTACAAATAATTTTAAGGAATAGAAAAAAAGCTGTAAAAATATTTATTTCTCTGTTATTGTATATACGGTTACTACATAATTTACGTTAAATAATATTTTGTAAAAAAATTATCTTTCTTGTTCATTTATAAACAAAATAAAATTA
>JBIKRY010000425.1:0-3031 GCA_044348925.1 Bernardetiaceae bacterium | reverse complement strand
CTATCTCTGTTTTAGGTAGCCGAAACACCGATTATTCGGTTGGAAATCGTATTATCTCGATAGATTCCAAACTTTTGGAGGCTAATGCTACAGCAAATCTTGCTGATATACTTAGCACCTACGCACCTGCCTATCTCAAAACTTATGGCGGTGCTATGCTCTCTACCATTTCTTTGCGTGGCACGTCTGCCAATCATACTGCCGTATTGTGGAATGGTTTTAACATCAATTTGCCAACTTTGGGGCAGTCTGATTTTAATATTTTGCCTATTTCTCCAAATACAAATATCCAAATTCAATTAGGTGCAGCAAGTAGCAATTATGGAACTGCAGCCATTGGTGGTACAATTTTATTAGATAATACCTTAGCACTTGGTAAAAAACAAAGAAATTTTTTGCAACAAGATATAGGTAGTTTTGGATTAGTAAAAACTAATTTACAAATAGTAGCAAGTGGCGAAAAAATGGCAAGTCAAACTACATTTTCTCAAAATATTTGTGCCAATAATTTTCAATTTATCAACAAAAATAGATTTGGCTCACCAACCGAAACACAAGAAAATGCTGCTATTCAACAAATAAGTATTAGCCAAGATTTGTTATGGAAACTAACTAAGCAAAGTAATTTTTCGCTAAAAGTCTGGAATACAGAGAGTTATAGACAGATTCAGCCTGCAATGAACACAAGAAATGACCAAGCAAAACAAACAGACAAAAATTTTAGAATCATGGCAGAATATGCTTTGCAATACAATGTAAGTAAAAACCCCGACACAAAATTTGGCAAAATTGCAGGGGAAACTAAAATTCGTGTGGCACATTTTAACGATATTTTAAATTATGAAAGTGATGTGGTTAGCAATGGAAATTCAATGGTACAAACTACACAAGCACAAGTAGAAAATACATGGTATTTCAATAGTCGTATAGCTTTGCAAACAGGAGCAGATTTTCAGCATTTTTTGGCAACAGTAGATGGCTATGGCACAGATAACAAAATAGAAAAACGAAATTCTATTTTTGCCTTATTTCGTTATCAGATGAGTAATAAATTACATATTTCCGCCAATTTTCGGCAGGCATTTGTCGAGGGTTTTAGCCCAAATCCTACGCCAAGTTTGGGTATTTGTTATGATTTATTGCAAGATGGTAAGCACCTTTTGCAACTCAAAGGCAATTTATCCACTGCCTATCGTGTACCAACTCTCAACGAAAGATTTTGGAAAAATAGCGGAAACCAAAACCTAAAACCCGAAAATTCTTACCATACCGAAATAGGTTTGTTGCATAGTTGGACAAAAGATGCTTGGAAAATGGAAAATTCTACCACTTTTTATTATTCTATAGTAGATAATTGGATATTGTGGAAACAAGGAAGTCGGTTTTGGTATCCCGAAAACATTTTGCAAGTCCACGCAAGAGGTGCAGAAATAGCCAGCAAAATACGCTACACAAGCAAAGATTTTTCCATTTTGACAGGTGTACAATATCAATTTACGCAATCTATCCAAACCAAAAGTGCATTTGTCGAAGAACAAAATAAACAACTAATTTATGTACCATTGCATACTGCAAATGCTTTTTTAATGGCACAATATAAGCAATATTTATTACAAATACAAACAAATTATACAGGCAATCGGTTTATATTGACCGATAATTCTGCTTTTTTGCCTGCTTATCTGCTTAGTAATCTAACTTTGGGCTACAAATATTCCCTCAAAAATAATGCACAAATAGATGAACATATAGATTTTACGCTGTATTTGCGAATCAATAATGCAAGCAATGAAACGTATCAAAATATGGAAATGCGGGCAATGCCATTGCGAAATTATACAATTAGTTTACAAATGAGTTTTTAATTTTTGTGATAGTAGTTAGCTACATTTAACGGACATTCGCCTAAAGGCGAATGTCGTTTTAGATAAAATACACTTTGCCTTCCAAACTCAAAAATCCTTCTCCAATCAAATCCATGCGTTGATTTTCTTTTAGTACAATTTCCAATTCTCCAGTTCTTGCAGATGCTTGAAAAGCCTTAAAACTTGTTTTTGAAATACGGTTTGCCCAAAATTTTGCTAATAAGGTGTGGGAAGCAGCCGAAAGGGCATCTTCGTCTATACCAATCCAAGGGCAAAAACAACGAGAAACAAAATCATAGTTGGTAGCTTGTTGTGTACTATTTTTTGTTTGGAGGACTGTTTGTAATCCGTTGGTAGTAATTGCTAATTTTTTGATTTGTAACTCTTGATGTTTTTTGAGAATTTCAAAATTGATTTGCAAGTTTTGTAAAATAGCAAGATTTTCTACCTGCAAAATAGCTAAGTTTCGCGTGGGAGCATAAACTGCCGAAAGAGGTTTTTCAATACCAATTTTGTCCAAAAACTCTCTGGAAGGCACAAACTCCTCGAAAGTATCGGCAGGAAAATCTAAAGCTATTTTTCCATTTTCCAATAATTTTGCAGTAATTGTGCCACTTAGCGTATTAAAAATAGCAATATCTTTACAAATATTTTGCCTAAATAAAATATATGCTGCTGCAAAAGTTGCATGTCCACACATTTTTGTTTCTTGTGTTGGCATAAAAAACCGCAAAGAAAATGTATTTTTTTCGGCTAATGGCACTACAAATGCTGTTTCAGGTGTGGACATTTCGGCTGCAAGTTGCAAACAAGTAACATCTGCCAAATGTTTGTCGAGCAAGATAACCGAAGCAGGATTTCCCGAAAAGGCATAATTGGTAAAAGCATTGACTTTATAAAAAGTTAATAATTTTTGCATAAGATACAATGAAATAATTTTTAGGAATAGCCTTGTTGATTTTCTCACAGATAAATAATCATGGGAGTTGGGTATAGTAAATCAAAGGTAAATAGAAAAACTATTTTTACTAATTTATTATAGGTTTTCCGCATCAAAATTAACATTATTTTTGGATTTATTTTAGCTCTATGGATGTTAGCTCTTATTTTTCTACGGTCAAAGATTTTCGTGTACGTGGTCGTTGTTCCCACTTACTGAGTGATAT
>JBIKRY010000424.1:0-3035 GCA_044348925.1 Bernardetiaceae bacterium | reverse complement strand
CACGATTGCAATAGCTAAAGAAACGTAAAAAAATGTATCTTTGGTAAACGCATAGCCAAATTCCAAAACATCTTTCATTTCAAAAACCACATGCGTTGGCAGATATATTTGTACAACGACTAAGGTTACCAAAAAACCAAGCATGGACAAAAGCCACATAAAACGAATGTAAATAAGAAGCATGGTAAAATTGTCTGTTAAAAATTCTCTGTGTAAAATGATAAATTTGCAATAAAATACATGCAATATATCTGTAGTTTGCATGGCACACTACAGGTATATTGCACATAGTTTTAGTAGTTTTTATATGTCTTTGCTATTGTAAGGCAGACGTATCAAGGCAACCCGATTAGAAACCAACTTGACAGGTCTATTAAGCAATTTTTCCAAACCCTCTTGAATACTAATTACTTCAAAATGACTTGCTCCCTGTTCCAAATCCAACAGCATATCCAAACTTGTTTCTTGGTCGTGTTGCGTAAATTCTCCAAAAAAATAGGCTCTTACCACAGGTTTACGTTTGAGGTAGGCATCTATTTTGTCTATTAATTCGCTATTTTGTCCAACTTCTTGCACCATTTTTTTGAAAGCAAAAGGCGTGAAAGTAAAAGTTTTTTGGAACAACTGCTCTTGTAATTGTTCATATAAAGCTAATTTATCTTCCCGATTTAGCTCATAAATAGATTTTTCTAAAGATTTACTTAACATTTGGATAGGAATATAAGGTATTAATAGAGTTAGATTATGCTTTTGTTTCTTTTTCTTTCAATGCTTTGCTGAGTTCGTAGGAAATAGCAGATTTTTCGCATTTCATTTTTACGCCTCTGTCTATTTCTATAGTAACAGTATTACCTTCTTTAGACAAAACTTTGCCGTGAATACCACCTGTGGTAACTACCAAATCTCCTTGCTCTAAAGTATCTGTAAAATTTTTCTGTTCTTTTTGACGTTGTTGTTGTGGACGTATCATAAAAAAATAAAATACCACCACCATACCACCAATAAATAAGAAATTAATCATGGTACTTGGATTTGATGCACTTTGTAATAAAATCATAAAATATTTTTGATAATAAAGTTAAATTTGTTCGCAAGTTATTAAAACAAATTTATTATTGTTTGTAATTCGATAATATTAATTTTTATGCAGGCAAAAAATATGCTTTACACAAAAAATAAGCAAGTTTTAAAACTCTAAAAATTCCATCTTAAGCCAAAAAAAACTCTCCTTCTTTGCATAGGTGCATAATTATAACTTGTGTCAAAGGTATAATTATTTGGATTATTTGTGGCAATATTTTTGTCAAAAGGGTCAAAAGGACGCATTAAAGGGTTTTGGGGAACAAAATCAAAAATATTTTTTACCCCTCCATACAATTCCAAACTATTGTATAATTTTTTGCTGATTTGCAAATTTTGTATGCTAAACCACGGCGAATTTGCCAAACGAAAATCATTAATTTGCGTAGGCAAAGGCATTGGACTGTAGCAACTTCCTGTCCAATCTATAGTTACTCGTTGTTTTTCAAAAGTGTAACTTGTGGTAAAAGTAGCCGAAAAAGGCGAAGTTTTCATTTGGGCAATTTTTACGCCATTTTCTACCTGAAATACGTCCATTGCCGTAAAACCTGCAATAATTTTTAGGGGAAATGTAAATGCAAAATCTACATTCATTGCTACGCCCTGCGAAATTGCATAACCTTGCAAATTATCGTAAATAATTTTATTTGCATCTGTGGTATAATCTGCAATAATTTTATTGGTAAAATAGGTGTAAAAAATATTGCTTTCAAAGCCCAAATTTCCAATTTTTGTATAGTAATATTTCTGCCAACCTATATTAAAATTCCACGATTGTTCGGGTTGTAATTTTTCGGTAATTTCCACTTTTCTTGCACCTGTGAGGGCTGCGTGGTCTTCGGTAAACACATTAACCACTCGAAAACCGTTGCCAATATTTAACCGCAAAGCACTGCCATCTTTCCAAGTCCATTTGTAGGCAAAACGTGGCGAAAAAATATTGCCGTGATTGGAATTATAATCATATCGTAAACCAAGCAATAACTTATGATTTTTGTGCAAATTGATTTCATCTTGCACAAAAATTGCAGGCAAATACGTTTTTTGTGGCTGATTTTGCAAGTTTCCATTTTCTAATTTTGTTGTATCTGCCGAAGCAGTTGCAGGAGTATTGTCGTCATAAAAAGTATAACGCATTGCCAAACCAAACAAAAAATCATGGTTTTTGTGCAATTTTTTATCCCAAGTGAATTGGCTAAAAGCTACAGTTTGTTTGGCAATATAAGGCGTAGCACCATACACCGAATTTTGTTGATGATTATTGAGAGAATAGGCAAACATTATTTTTTCCTTTGTTGGTAGTTGGTAATTTCCTATCATTTCCCAACGATTGGTAAAAATACTTTCTCCATAGATTACATCACCACCTCTATATTTTTCGTTCCATGAAGTTTGTCCACCCCAACGGTTTTCGTACAAATACCGCAAAGCTATACTTGCCAAACGGTTTTCTCGGCGTGCAAATTGCCATTTATTAAACAAAGAAATTCGTTTTTGTAAAGCAATATCTGTAAAACCGTCTGCATTATCATCTATAATATTGTCAAAATAAAAACCGTTTACGCTAAAAAGCCCTGTTGCTTTTCCTATTTTTATTTTAGTGGCAATATCCAAATTAGTTTCTGCTTGCGAAGTTGTGAAAATATCCCCGCTAAATTTTGCTGCTTTTTGTGGATTTTTTGTAATTACATTGATAAGTCCTGCTACTGCCTCCGAACCATATAACGTAGAGGCTGCACCTTTGACAATTTCTACTCTTTCGATAAGGGAGTTTGGAATACCATTTAAGCCATAAACCGTTGATAAAGAACTAACAATGGGCATTCCGTCTATCATCACCATAGTATATGCACCTTCCATACCGTTGATATGAATGTCGCCTGTGTTACAAACTGCACAATTTAATTGGGGTTTTACGCCATTAATAGTACCTAATGCCTCAATAAGCGAAGGAG
>JBIKRY010000423.1:0-3037 GCA_044348925.1 Bernardetiaceae bacterium | reverse complement strand
CAAACAGAAAGATATTTTCAAGCCTTAAAAGGTTTGGGTGCTGATGCAAGAATGGTAATTTTGCCAAAAGAAAGTCATGGCTATGCGGCAAAAGAAAATATTTTGCATTTGTTATGGGAACAAGAACAGTTTTTGGATAAGTATTTAAAGGGAAAATAACATATTTTGAAAGTTGTAAATTGTGAGTTGTAAATTTTAAATTGTAATCTTTTAATTTATTGGTAATCAAGGAGTTAAAATTTAAAATTTGCAACTTAGAATTGTGTATAGAGATGTTTCAATTCTATTGCAGATGGCATACAAACAATGGCGGAAAAGTAACAGAGAGAAATGGAAAATATTTTGTATATTGGCAGATTAGTTTGATAACAAATTTTATAAGAACCCCAAATTTTTAATTTTTCATGTAGGTTTTTCCGCACCAAAAATTAAAAAATTATTACAAAATTATTTTAAATTTTAAAAATCTAATTTTGGTGTGGAAAACCTATTTCTCATGTTAGACAAAGTTAAATATCTAAAACAGTCCTATATGTTGCATTTCATTCAACATTAAAAATTAGCTTACTGATTAAAAATCGTTATCAAAGTATAAAAAAGTCAATTTATATTTTTTTTCTACTATATTTTACTATTTTTGTTTTAAAATGTCAATACAAGTTTGGTATGATACAGATTTTAAATATTACTTATATAAAATAATTACTGAAATATAATTTTATGATTAAGTCTTTTGAAATAAATAATTTTAGGGGTTTCCATACTACGAAAGGAAACGGATTTGGCAGAGTCAATTTATTTGGGGGCAAAAATAATGCAGGGAAAACCACACTTCTGGAGGCTTTGTTACTTATGGCAGAACCATCCAATCAAAGTATTGTTAGACTTTTAGGATTCCGCAATACCTCAGTAGAGTATATAAAAGCTGTTCCAGAAAAATCTTGGGAAAATTTTTTCTATCAACAACAAAAAATTACACCTATCACATTCAAATTTGTAGATGATTTAAATAAAGAATATGAAGCAAAACTGCGTTGTGATGAAATTATTGATAATTCTATTAATTTAACACAGCAAGATACCGAAAATGGTAGTTTGTCAGATTTTAACAGCATAATTTCTGATAGAGAAGGTAAAAAATCTGTGATTCATATTGAAGCCTCTTATGCAAATAAACAAATAAATAGCAGTTTTATTATAGCTACCGAAAAAGGAATAACAGCAAAATCCACAAATTTTTCTATTATCAAATCCCATTTTATTCCTTCGAGTGCCAAGTTAGCAGGTAAAGCACTTGCACAAGAATTTGATAAGAGTGCCTTATCTGAAAATAAATCAGATATTTTATTAAAAGCATTTCAATTAATAGATAATTCTATAAAGAATGTTCGAACTTATTCTATTGGTGAGGGCACATTATATCTAAGCCGTGAAAAAGAACTACCTATGCCGATTAGTTTATTTGGTGATGCCATGAATAAAGTAGCTGATTTTATTTTAAGAATTATCAATAATCCTAATAGTATAATTTTAATAGATGAAATTGAAAACGGTATTCATCACGAAAATCATAGAAATTTGTGGAAAATGTTATTTGATTTATGTAATGAATATAAAGTCCAACTTTTTACTACTTCACATAGTGCTGAAATGATAGAAGCATTTAAAGATGTAGTAAAAGAAAATAATTTTGATGGAAATTATTTTAAAGTAGCTCGGCATTTAGTTTCAAAAGAAATTATCATTCAAAAAATGTCAAATGATGTTTTAGAAAGCAATATCGAAAATCACCAACCATACAGAAAATAAATAGGGCTATGAATATTTTAATTGTAGAAAGTCAGAATGACCAATACTTTGTGGAAGCATTAATAAAACACGAGCAATTACAAAATGGTCGTTGTATTGTGATAGATAAATATGAACATAGCCCTGTTGATTCAAAAGGGGAAAAATTAGCTACTGCAATAGGCACTGTTTTGACTAATACTACTGATAGTATTTACAAAGTAGGTATTATACTTGACAAAGATGATGCTACTTTACAGAGTCGTCTTGACTTAGTAAATAATGCCATTCAAACTGCATTTACAGATAATGGGTTTGATACGATTGTGGAAACAAAACTAGACAAACCTAATTTATTCATTACTATAAACAAAGATAAGGATACTCCTATTCAATTTGCTTGTTATTTTACCAATATCAATGAAAAAGGGGAATTAGAAGATGTTTTAAAAGAAATTGCTGCCAACCAAAAAGATGCACACTTTGCAAATTGTCTTTTTGAAGGATGGAGAGAGTGTTTCGAAAAAAAAGGCAAAAAGATGGTTAAAAAAGGAGAACATGGGGGGCATATTACAGAAAAAGAAATGGTAAAACTTTGGGTAGATTTTTATAAACGGTTAGACACTTTAAAAAAAGGTGATAGGAATAAGGAAACAACTGACTGGCAAGGCATTTGCTTGGGTTATAAAGATAGTAAAGGCAATAAAATTGAAGAAAGAGCAAGTAAAATCTTTGACTTGAATCATCAAGTTTTAGACGAAATGAAAGCATTTCTATACTTGTTTAAGTAGCAACACCTTGTCCTGATAAATTTTATCACACTATATAGACAAGTCTTTATCCGATAATAAAGTAACAGAACTTTGTGAATTGCCCCGAAATTACGTCTTTGCAAAAAATATAAATTTATTGATAATGTACAAACTTACAATATATACAACGCAAATTGGTTTTGTGCATACCTGATATTATTTAGAAAAATATTATTTTTTAGTAACTGTCATTTTCAACTTCCTTCTCTCAGAGAATACACAGGATAATGATACCCCACATCTTCTGTCATCACGTATAATTGTCCACAAGTACGACATTGATAGCTTATTTCGCCCCAGCCTTCATAAATATCCTTGTGCAAAAAAAGTAGATTTTTGATTATAACTTCGTCATAAGGCGTGGCATTAGACAGTATTTTTTTACATGGGCAGTTATTCATGTTATTAGATATTTTTCGCCATTGTTTGTGTCACAC
>JBIKRY010000422.1:0-3045 GCA_044348925.1 Bernardetiaceae bacterium | reverse complement strand
CACTACCACAAGAACCGTATAAAATTGAACTTGTGAAACAAGATAATAGTAAAACTTGGAAAAGTTCTAACGGTATATTATTGGAAATTCTTGAAGAGAAAGGATATGATTTTAAAGTACAAAAAAAAGGAGATAAACTAAAAAATATATCTGATAAGGATATTATTAATGCTATTTATTCAGTTAAAGTCGCCAAAGACAAAGAATTAGTGGGCAATAGTTTTGATATTGACGAAACAGAAACTGTAAACGATAAACCTTATTTTGACCCTGAAAAAATTAGAATAGACCCTAGAGTATTTAGTACAGGCGAAATAGAAAAATTTATTGATAAAAAGGACTTAGATATTTCACCAGACTTTCAACGAAATTTTGTGTGGGAACATAAAAGAAAATCTCGTTTGATAGAGTCGTTAATGTTGCGTATTCCCTTACCTATGTTTTATTTATCCCAAGACAAAGAAGGAGTTTTTCAAGTGGTTGATGGGTTGCAACGCCTTACAACTATTTATAATTTTGTTAAAGGGAAGTTTACTTTGAAAGACTTGGAATATTTAAAAGATTGTGAAGCTAAGAATTTTGAAAATTTAGAACCAAAATATCGCCGAAGAATTGAACAAGCACAGTTTAATTTTAATGTCATAGACTCAAGTACACCCATAGCTGTAAAATTTGAATTATTTAAACGACTAAATCAAGGTGGAAAAAATCTTAATTCGCAAGAAATTCGTAACAGTATGGCTAAACCAGATACTCGTAGCTTGCTTAATAAATTAGTAGATACAGATATTTTTAGAATAGCAACAGGCAATAGCATTAAGAGTTTACGAATGGACGACCAAGAATTAGCTATGCGTTTTATTGGATTTTATTGGGCTAAAATTAGTAATAATGTAGTTTATCGTGGAGATATGGAGGTATTCTTAGACGAAATATTAGATAAATTAAATCAAAAAGATAGTAAAGCCAATTTTACTTTGTTGGAAGCAGCTTTTAATAATGGGATGCAAAATGCGTATCATCTTTTTGGAAAATATGCTTTTAGAAAATGTAAGCATGAGAATTTGAAAAGAGGAGCTAAAAAACAACTTATCAATAAATCTCTTTTTACAGTTTGGTCTGTATTACTTTCAAAATATGACTATCAAAACATTATAGTTAAAAATAAAGCAGGCTGTTTGAACAAGCCTTTGGCTGATATGTTGGAAAAAGATGAAACTTATTTTCTTGAAATGTTTGTACTAACAGACAATAAATTTTCATATTTTGATAGTGTTACAACAGGCACAAACCAAATTAGTAAATTAGATTTTGGATTTGCTATTGCAGAATATTTGATTAAAAACCACATAAAAATTTAGAAAAATGCTAAAAACACTCAATATAGAAAACTTTAAATGTTTCCTTAACCAAGATATTAACTTTGGTAAGATAACTGTGTTGGCTGGTGCAAATGGAGTGGGAAAATCTACTGTTGTACAGAGTTTATTGTTATTGAGAAGAACATTTGAAGAATTAACAAAAAAGCAAGAAATTCTAATCAATGACAAACAGCATAGTTTTTTAGAATTAAATAATACGAAAGAAATCCTTAATTCTTTTGCTAAAACAGAAACTATATCTTTTATAGCTACTGATGAACATAATAAATATTATGAGATAGTTTTCTCTTTACTGAATAATTTAATTTTACAAAGAAATCCATTTCCCGCAAATAATATAGATGCAGAAAATGAAGCTGATAAATTACCTTTTGACAAAGATTTTCCTTTTTATTACCTTAATGCGGAAAGATTAGGTCCCAGAAATATTTTAGAAGTCAAAGAAAGTGATTTTCTTTCGGTAGGATTTCAAGGAGAATTGACAGGTTACGCAATTCATAAAGCAGAAAATGAAATTAAAATCTCCGAGAATAAAAGATTTGAGCAGACAACAGAAGCAATACTTAGCAAACAAATGGAATTTTGGATGCAATACCTTATTCCAGAAGTAGAAATTCAGGTAAAACATTATGACGAAATTAACCAAGTCCGAATTGGTATTAGAAAACAAGGTTCAGAAACAGGGTTTCTACACCCTAATAATATAGGTTTTGGTATTAGCTACGTCTTGCCTATTGTTGTGGCAGGCTTACTCGCAGAAAAAGACAGTATGTTAATTGTAGAAAATCCAGAAGCACATTTGCACCCTTCGGGACAGTCAAGAATTGGGCAATTTTTGGCAAAAATGGCAGGTGCAGGAGTGCAAGTTGTAGTAGAAACACATAGTGAACACGTAGTAAATGGTATTCGTTTAGCAAGTTTAAAAGAATGGATTAGTTATCAAGATGTGATTATTAATTTTTTCAGTCAAGAGAAAAAAGGGGAAGTGAAAGTGGATAAAATAGAGTTAAATCAACTTTCTGATTTAACAAAGTGGCCTATTGGTTTCTTTGACCAAGCACAAAAAGATGTTTTAGAAATTATGCAACTTAAAAAATCAAAAAAATAATGCAGGGAAATTTTTTACTCTATGGAGTTGCTTTTCAATTAGCTAATTATTCAACTTTCTATGATAAAATAGAAACCTTATCTCGAATAATTGAGAAAGCACGCAGTGAAAACTTAGATGAGTTTTTTAAAAGTTCTAACTTGGAATACACTCAATTAGTTGAAAATATTGAATTGTATCAATTAACCTATGTAAGTAATGAGGAGGATTTATTACTAAAAAAAGAGTATCATAAATAATTTTGATAATGACCTCACTGTTTTATTGACACAATTGCTCTATCTACCCTCTTTACAAAATTGCCAAACACTTGAAGAATTTGAACCTATATTTCCAAACCAAAATAATGGTTTAGCAGGTTTAGATTTTTCAACTATTGATGATAAAAATAAGTGTGTTTGGAATGAAGAGAGTTGGTATAATTTTCATTATCAATACTTTATCAAAAATCCAAAGGAAAGATCAGCAATTCCCACTTTGGCACTTTATTCCAATTTTACCCTATAGGCATTTGCCAACTCTTGGTAGAGTTGTGCGAAATTTTCACAGGATTTG
>JBIKRY010000421.1:0-3046 GCA_044348925.1 Bernardetiaceae bacterium | reverse complement strand
TATTTACACAGTTTTTCTACTTATAGTACCTTCCTTAACTTATATTTTTCTATGTATCTATGTTACTATGTGGTTAAAATAATTTTGATGCGGAAAACCTACAAATACTTTGTCTTATATTTCAAAAGATATTTCACATTTTTCTTTTTTCAGTCGTGGTATTTCTCGCAACAAGTCCAATTCTTTGGTTTTTTTGCTAAAAGCTACCTCGTTTTGTAATTTTATGTCTTTGCGAATCATAGTTTCGATAAAACGCCTAATGTCTTCCATTGTTTCCAAAATCAAGGGTGGTACTGGTTGCAACCGTCCATGCTCGTCTTTAGCTACTAAGTTGAAATAGGTGGTATTGGTGTGTTTAATTACCCCTGTTTTTACATTTTCGGCTTCGACTTTTACGCCAACTACTAAAGAAGTATTGCCAACATAATTAACAGATGCCATCAAAGTTACCAATTCTCCAACTTCTATAGGATGCCAAAAACTAACTTCATCTACCGAAACCGTAACACAATAGCAACCTGTGTGTTTGGCAGCACAAGCAGTGGCTATTTTATCCATCAAGGACAATAAAATTCCACCATGAATTCTGCCTCCAAAATTAGCATAAGCAGGTATCATTAACTCGGTAAGAAAAGTTTTGGAATAGCTAACATTTTTAGCAGGCAAAGGATTATACATAAAAAGTTGTGTGTTAAAGTGCTAAGTGTATAGTAAGTATATATTTAGATAATGTATATGTAATTAGTAGGAATAGAAAATCTATACAGTGTTATTAGTATTTAATTTGTCTAAGCAAATAAGGATTGCTATATGAATTTTCTAAACTCGGTTTTACAAGTAAAGATTTTTTTTTTATATATCAAAATATATTGAAAAAAAAATAGATTTTTTACTACGAAATTTGTATGATGTAAGCTAAGTTGCATAGCAATTTAGATACTGCAATTAAAATAGTTTTCATACAAAAAATCTACATAAATACAAGAAAAATTAAAAACAGATGGATTAGTTCTTTTTTATTCTGTTTTTAGCTTTTATACTTTCAAAACTACTTTTTTTGCATTAAATTTGCTTTATTATAAAAAAAAATGTTTCTTTGGCTACTTGTGTCAAACACTACTTTATGGTACACGATTATACCCCGTCTTTATACGATTATTACCTCAATGTGGTAAAAGAACACACTTTGGTATTTTATAAAGGTGCTTTTGATGAAAGAGTAATCTCAGAGATTAGTCAAAGTATTAGGAGGCGACTGCTACAAAGTTCCTCTGTCAATAAAAGATTATTTTCTATATTTATAGAATTGGCACAAAACATTGCTTTTTATTCGGCAGAAAGAAATATTCTAAACAATAAAAACAAAGGCTCAGGCATTGGTTTATTAGTAATCAACGAACATAATGACTTTTTTACTATCAAAACAGGTAATTTGGTAGAAAATAAAGACAGTTTTCGTCTGGCTGCCAAATGTGCAAATATTAATTCACTGAATCGTGATGGATTGCGACAGCTAAAACGCAGGCAACGCAATCAACCATCTGTCAATAAAGATAGTGGCAATATAGGGCTAATACAAATAGCTTTGTTAGGAAATTCGCCCTTGCGAATAGACCTCAAAACTGTAGATAACCGTTACTCTTTTTTCTCTTTAGAAATAGACATTCACAAAAAAACTATTACCGAAGAGGATATTTAATCCCCAAATAACACTATCATTTAGCTATTATACTTTACAATGAAAGATTTAGTAATTACAAACAATAACAACTTATACTTAGTTCCACAAATCAATTTTAATGCAACCACAGGGCATTGCGAAATTGTTGGTGAGTCTTATTTAGAAACTACCAAAGAATTTTATGGCGATATTATGGACTGGTTGCGTAATTATATGTACGAAGTACGAGGTAGTTTATATATAGAAATTAAGCTAAACTATTTTAATACAAGTTCTTCGCGTTGTTTATTAGAAATGTTTAGACTATTGAAAGGCTATCAGTTACAAGGAAACCAAGTAGAAATAGTTTGGTATGTGAGTATCGAAGAAGATTTTATGGTCGAAGAAGTAGAAGATTTTATTACCAATTCAGGTTTAATGATTAAACAAATTTTATATTAAAGCCATTGCAAAACCTACAAATAACATTTTCCAATCACTCCATACAATAATTTTATGACTGCCACCGAACTTTACAACACTTTACAAACTCTTTGCGAAAATCTACTTTTTTTAAGTGAAAGTGATTATCCATTTTCTATAAAAATTTTGGATAATCTAACTACGATAGATACCATTACAGAAATGAGTCAAGCAAAACAAATTTCTATCACAGATTTTTTGCAAAATGCAGCCACCAAAAAGGAATGGTATGACGAAAATGAAAAACAAACCGTTGTCCGTTACCAAAAACTCTTAGAATTTCTCTTAAATTCCTGTCAAATTATAGCTGTCTATAAAACAAAACCGCCTTTGGCAACCTTAGCAGCACTACTCAAAGCCGAAGACAAAATAGTAGTTTTATCTACACAAGTCGTAGAAACATAAACATTGAACTTACATACAAAAAATTAGTAAGAATGTATGATAAGGTAAATAATGTAAGTTGGGTAATAAAAAAATAGTATACTAAAAATTAATTGGTTTTATCCAAAGATGTCATCTTTTTTTCAAAGATGACATCTTTATATTCTGTTTTTTATAAAATTATTTTAGTTTTAACGTGAACTACGGATTAAAATATTGATAATCAATAAGTTATTATGTTTTTTTATGCTATTTTTATAAAAATATAGCTTTTAGATGACTAGAAAAGTAAAATTTTAGTACCACTTAGACACGAAGAAACACTAAGTTTTACTAAGAATTTCTTAGTAAAACTTAGTGTTTCTTCGTGTCTAAGTGGTACTAAAGATAGTAATATAACGTGAACTACGGATTAGCTTATTGATAATCAAGAAGTTATGCTGTTTTTAAGCTACCAACAATAGGTTTTCATTTTTGTTTACATAAACACTGGGTTTTGTTGGATAAAAACAATAAGCC
>JBIKRY010000420.1:0-3054 GCA_044348925.1 Bernardetiaceae bacterium | reverse complement strand
TTCCGACTAAATATTTTTGTTTTTCAAAAAACTGAAAATTACATTTTGATTTTTGCCCTAAAATAATTGATAAAAGCGGAATTTCAAAAAAAGATTACATTCCCAAAAATGTAATCTTTTCATTTTTCCTACTATCTTTACGCCATAAAACCAAAACCCTAAAAACTTTCTAAGTTTTAGCTTAAAAAAATTATGAACAAACTCATTCTCGGCGACTGCCTCGAAGTCTTACAAAAATAATGAATAATAAGACTATAAATTAAATTTATTTGTTTAAATTTGTTTTATAAAATCAATAAAAAAATGAGCATAAAAAAAAGAGTTTGGATTTCTTATGATTTGGGAATTGTGGGAGATTATGAAAGTTTATATAGTTGGCTTGACGAGCATGATGCAAAAGAATGTGGCTTAAATGTAGCAACTTTTGAACTTGACGTAGCAGAGGAAAATCTTGTTAGCTATTTACAAGAAAAACTAAATAAACAAGTAAAAATAGAAAAAAACAATAGAATATACCTTATTTATTTGCAAACAAGCACAGGTAAAATGAAAGGTGAGTTTTTATTTGGAGGTCGTAAAAGGGCTATTTGGCAAGGTTATTCCATGTCAAAATCAGAGGAAATAGATAGCTAAACCCATGCAAAATGTTTTGATAGATACAGGATTTTGGTATGCTCTTTTTGACAAGCAAGACCAATATCACAACAAAGCCTTAGAAATATTGGAAGTTATAGCCTTGCAAAATTGTTTAATACTACCTTTCCCAACCTTATATGAAACACTTAACACAAGTTTTATCAAAAATCATAAACTAAATTTTGATATTTTTATAAAAACTCATCAAAATATTATTATTTCCGATACAAAATATACAAATAAAGCCTTAGAAGAAACTTTAAAAATATCAAATTACAAATATAGTTTGGTGGATATGGTGTTAAGAATGATGATTTTAGATGTAAATTTGTCTATCAATGGCTTAGTAACCTTTAATGAGGGAGATTTTACTGATGTTTGTCAGCAACGAAACATTCCAATACTTAGCTAATTTAATTTGAAAACTATTATATTTGCTCTATGAACAAACTTATTCTCGGCGACTGCCTCGAAGTTTTACAAAAACTCGAACCTGAAAGCATAGATTTAATTTATATTGACCCTCCGTTTTTCTCCAACCGTACTTACGAAGTAATATGGGGAGATAAAGGTGAAGTACGCAGTTTTGAAGATAGATTTTCGGGCGGAATAGACCATTATATCTCTTGGCTCAAAGAAAGAGTACAAGCTATGCACCGACTTTTAAAGCCAACAGGTTCTATTTTTGTGCATTGCGATTGGCACGCAGACGCATATATACGTGTGCATATTCTGGATAAAATTTTTGGTATCAATAATTTTCGTGGTGATATTGTTTGGCAGAGAACAAATACACATAATGACGCTAAGAAAAAATTATCAGTAATAACAGATACGATTTGGTATTATTCAAAATCTACTGAAATTACATATAATCCCATTTATATAGAACTGAGTGAAAATTATAAAGCTAATTTTTATAAATATAGAGATGAAAAAGGGGTTTATCAATTGGCTGATTTATCAAAACCAGATAATCAAGGCTACAAATATGAATATAAAGGTTATTTGTATCCTGTGAATGGTTGGCGTTGCCCATTAGAAACTATGCAAAAATTAGACAATGCAGGGTTACTACATTTTCCAAAAAATAAAACTTCTCGTATTCGTCTAAAACGGTATTTAGACGATTCTAAGGGTACTTTATTAGGTAGTCTTTGGGTGGATAAAAATCTGCAAGACCTTACAGAAGAAGAATTTAATGCAATGTATAATACCGAAGAACTTGGAAATATTTGGGCGGATATTCAAAATGTGCAAGGTGCATCAAAAGAAAAAATAGGTTATCCAACCCAAAAACCCGAAGCTTTGCTCGAAAGAATTATTAAAATGGCAAGCAATGAAGGCGACACTGTTTTAGATTGTTTTATGGGTGGCGGAACTACGATTGCAGTTGCAGACAAATTGAATAGAAAATGGGTGGGGATAGACCAAAGTGTAAATGCAGTAAAAGTTACAGAATTTCGTCTGAATACACAACAAGGCTTATTTTCAAAACCTTTTACCTTGACTTTGCACAAATATGATTATGATACCTTGCGTTATAAAGATGCTTTTGAATTTGAAAGTTGGATAGTTGGACAATTTGGAGGTATTCCAAACACAAAACAAAGAGGAGATTTAGGAATTGACGGCAGAACAAAAGAAAATCAAGCTATACAAGTCAAACGAAGTGATAATATTGGTCGTGAAGTTATTGACAAATTTAAGTCAGCTTGCGAAAGGTTTGATAAAACAAGTTTTGAGAAGCACAAAGCCGAACAGAAACCTGTTGGTTTTATCATTGCGTTTTCGTTCGGCAAAGGTGCAGTTCAAGAAATAGGAAGACTAAAAAATGAAGAAAATATCATCATAAAATTAGTTACAGTCGAGGAAATCGTACCCATAGCTAAAAAACCAGCCTTAGAAATTGAAATGATAGACAAAGGACTGAAAAAAGATTTGCGAGAAATAGAATTTATTGCAACTGCCAAAAGTGCAACAGGAATAGAATTTTATTCTTGGGATTTTGAGTTTAATGAAACACAATTTTTGCCACAAATTTTGCGTGATAAAGAAGGCAAACAAAGTTATCAATTTAAAGCAGGAGAACACAAAATTGCAGTGAAAGTAGTTGATGGCGAAGGTCTGGAAAGTATAGAAATTGTGAAATTGAAAGTAAACGGAAAGGTAGAAAGAAAATAAAAAAACTATTTTTTAGAGATGTCATCTTTTGAATGGTGCGACATTTCGCAAGATGACATCTCTAAAAAATAGTTTTTTACTTCCCACCCAACAACTTAATCCCCTTCACTTTATACCCAGTCAAACGGTTTCCTGCTGATTTCCAACCTTTTACATCTACCAACATATCGAGGTCATTCGTTTGTACGGCAGTTGTTTTTGGCGTTGCAAAATACGTAGTTTCAATTTGCGGAT
>JBIKRY010000419.1:0-3071 GCA_044348925.1 Bernardetiaceae bacterium | reverse complement strand
ACATTTTTGTTGAAGTTTGTAAATGATTTTTGTGGTATTCCAAAGGAATATATTTTTCATTCCTTATTTCTACTTCACATTTATCATTAATATGCTCACCTCCAAAACTCAAAATGCCACTTTCATATTGAGAAACTCCACCACTTGGTCGACTTCCACTTTCTAAAAAAGTCAAAATATCACGTAGTTTAACTTTTTCAAATTTACTTGTTGTTATTGCTTTTTCTAATTCCTCAAACTCCGTTTTATGATAAAAAGGGTCAAATCTTTTTCCTTGCACCTGCGAAAATTTGACGAAAAAAGATTTTTTGTTTTCAGTTTTTTCAGGTGAAATTATCCCTAATTTCTCCAACAAATACGCATCTATGCCCGCCAAAAGCCTTTTTGCTTCGGTTTCTTTGGCTTTTTTGCTTTCGTAGGCTTGGTCAAAAAGCTGTACGATTTGGGTTTGGGTGGAAAGTGGAGGAATAGGAATTAAAACATTTTTTAATTCTTCGGTAGTAATTGCGGGATAATTTCCGCCACTACTGCGTTGTTCCATTTGTTTTAATGAAAATTCTTGACGCAAACAGAAAAACAAAAAATCTTTTGAAATAATTTGTGCCTTTATATTTCTTAAAATTGCAAAACCAGTCGAAGCTATTTGTATTTCATTTTCTTGTAATTTTACAAAAGAAATAGCCCCACGATTTGGTCGTGTTGTCGAAACAAGAATGTCATTATTTTTAACTATCATTTTTGCCCTACTTGGTGCTTCATTTTTAGGAACATTACTAATATTTTGAATATTTCCACTAAAAATATCTATTTCGCTAATCTCAATATAAGGAAAAGTATCATCAAAAAAATCTTTACCATTCCACGTTTCACTCGAAAAATCAACTAAATAACCTAATTTTTTAAAATTATTTTTAGTTATTTTATCTTTAATTTCTTGAAAATCAAGACGATAAAAATTAGGGTCAATTCTACTTTCCAAAGCCCCACAACTGACTAAAAACACTTTGTTTTTGTCTGCGGTGGGGCTTAGACGAAAAAACTGTCTTGTCCGTTTTGTTCTTGTTTCAAAAACTCTATTAATTCGGCTGCTATTGTAGGCAAATCATTTTGTGAAGTTTCTCTCCCTGTTGCATCATAACCTATCCGTTCGGCAATAGCCATAAAGATAGGATATTGAAAATCAGGTTCAAATTGTGTAAAATTTTCATCTGCTTGTGCATAAATTAACTCTTTTAGGTCGTTAATCTGTTCGTTAAGTGCAACTTTTTGTTCTTTTTCCCAAATTTTAAAATTTTCACTACTTTGTATTACTTTCGTTTTTTGTATAGTTTCTTTTTGCAAAGTTTCCAAATGCTTTTTAGAAGCCTCATTAAATAAACTACTTTCTTTGATAACTCTTTCTTGTTCTGTGTATTCTTGGTTAATTTTTATGATAAGTTCATATTGATTAGTCAAGTTTTTTTTCTGTTCTTCGAGATTTTTAAGTGTTTTTTCGTGTTGTTTTACTGCAATTTTCAGATGTTTTTGTTTGGCTGCTTTTATGGCTTGCGAAGTTTTGTAAGGCAATTTTTTCAGCACCAAAATTGATGCTTTCACGCCTGCCCCATAGTGCGAAAAAGCATATTGAGGTAATGAAATAACTGCCAATATTTTAAATTTTTCGAGCATAAAATCACGAATATATTGCACAGAAGAATTAGTTAATAATCCATCAGGTACAACAACCTCCACAATTCCATTTTCTTTTAATGCTTTATAAAAAAGTTCTAAGAAAATATATTCAGGTCTTATGCTGTCAGTATAATTTGGTTTGTCTTCTTTTGTTTCTTTCTCTTTTGTTACCTTTTTTACTTTTCGGACTTCCTCAATAGCATCAATTTGTTTTTTTGTAATCTCGAAGTTTTCATAGTCGTAAAAACGGCTCATATTAGCCAAATCTTTATTCTTATCTGCACTTCTGTTTTCGGTTGGCTCTCCACCAAAAGGCGGATTAGTCAAAATTAAATCAAATTCAGTTGTTTTCCAATCAAATTTTTTGAGGTTTAAGCCATTTGCGTTTTTAATATTATCGTGTCCGTTATCGTGTAAAGCAAAATTAATTTTTGCACTCACAGAAATATCATCATTGATTTCGATACCAAAAACGGAGTTATTGGTAAATGCAATGTGATTATCTTTTTTCTTAAATCTATCTTTAAAAGTAGTAATAATTTGGGTAATAAAAGAGCCACTGCCACAACAAGGGTCAAGAAATTTAGAATTGCTATTAAAGTTTGTATCCCAAATTACAGGCGAAATATTTACCATAAATTCAACAATATTTCGGGGCGTAAAAAATTGCCCAAAATCTCCTTTCATATAGTTTTCTACAAAGGTTTCAAAAGCCAAACCTTTTGGGTCTTTGTCGGTTTCCAACAAACTATAAGGCTGCAGTTTTTCTACAATATCATAAATTTGTTGTGCATCAAGATTTATTGGTTTGAGCAATTCTGTAACTTTTCTTTCTTTGGCTGCGTCTTGAAAATGTTTTTCTATACGGTCTTTAAGTTGTGATTTAGTTTCGAGACTAAAAGTTTGGAAAACGTATTTTTCAAGTTGCTTTTCGTTTTTTTCTCTTTCCAATTCATCAAACATTTTTAAAAAGAGTATTTTATTAAATTCGTCTAATGATTTTTGTTTATTTTTTTCGCCACTTTGCCAAATTATATTATGACATTGCGAAAAAATACGTTTCAAATCATAAGGTGTAGAAGGTTGTAATTTTGTGTAATGTGCCTGTTTTTCATCAATTTCTGTTCCTTCCACCAAATAAGCATAGACCTTATCTTTGTTATACTGATAAGGTATTTTTACTTCTGTATCTTTTCCATTAATTTTATATGCCTTAAATGGATTATCTCCTATTTTATAGGCAAAATATTGTGTGTTGATTTCTTCGCTACGTGCATAACTTCGTGCCTGTTTGCGTACATCATCTTCTTTATCTTTGGTATTTGCTGCCTTAATTTCTATTACATAAAAAGCCTTTTTAGGCACATCATTTGGATAATAAATCACAATATCCGCACTTG
>JBIKRY010000418.1:0-3078 GCA_044348925.1 Bernardetiaceae bacterium | reverse complement strand
CAAAGACCCAAATTTAGTGTCTTGGATAAAACTCTTATCAAAAATATATTTTCTCTACATATTCCCCATTGGCAAGAAAGTTTGCAAAAATGTATTATAGAATTAGAATCATTACAATAAAAACAAAAATAAAAATAAAAATAAAAATTTCTACATGTAAGTTATGCTTATAACCATTCTTAAAATTCGTTTATTGCAAACTTTGCGTATCATACAAAGTATTGGAATTTTGCGAATGTGTATTTTTTTGCTTTGTGCAGTGCCTTTTTTGATACGTTATTTTGCAGAATCTTGGTATTTGTGGATAGTTTCTACCTTGTTTTTGGGTTTGGTGCAATTTATGCGGACAGATAAAAAGTTCCTACAAATAGCACAACTATCTGTATATCAAGTATTTGCTATTGAATATACTTGCTTATTAGCACCTGTTTGGCTGGCATTGTTGCTCAAAAATGAATACCTACTTTTGGTAGGGAGTGTATTGTCTGCGGTGGTTTTGGCAGTTATTCCCTTTACTTTCCAAACCCAAAACCGTCCTTTAATTTTTGTTAGTCGTTGGATTCCTGCGGTTTGTTTTGAGTGGAAAAGTGGTTTTCGGCAACATTTTCCGTTTGTATTGATTCTTTTGATTTTAGGTGTAACTATGGCAAGCTATGAAATTGCTATTCCATTAGTAATGATGAGTTTTAGCTTACTTACTGCCTGTTTTTATTTGGAAGGGGAATCTATAGAAATGCTAAAAGTTTTTGCAAAAAGTCCACAAAAATTTATTCTTTATAAAATAGGTTGGCAATTAGGCTTATTTTGGGGCTTTATGCTGCCTTTGGTGCTTACTTTTGGGGTCTTACATACGCAATATGTGTATATTCTACTCTATTTATTGCTTACTACTTCTTTGGCACAAAGTTTTGCAATTCTTTACAAATATGCCGTTTATCAACCCAATGCACAAAATCAAATCAATGTTTTTATCTATGTTGTTTTTGGCTTGGCATTTATGTTGGTAATTGTAACTCCGTTTTTAGTACCTGTAGGTATTGCAATTATGGTGGTATATTATAGAAAATCTATAAAAAGATTAGCAATGTATTTGTAATAGATAATGAAAAAGGTTTTATCCTTTGCATGATTGCATACAACCAAAAATTACCTACAAAATTTTGGAAACTATATTTCTGGGAACTGCATTTTTCGCAAAATTTTATGCTTATTTTTTCGAAAAAAATTTACTTTATAAATAAATATTTTAGCTTTGTCATACATCTTAATCTTAACGTATGGCAACTTTTTCAAGCAATTCACCCAAACTATCGAGCAGTGCATCGGCAAATGGTGATTACACCCCCGCATTAGTATCCTTGATGATACTTTTCTTTATGATGGGTTTTATTACCTGTCTTAACGATATTCTTATTCCTGTACTCAAAGGGGCATTTGCTCTCAATTACATCGAAACAATGTTGGTACAGTTTTGTTTTTTTACTTCTTATTTGGTCATGTCTATTCCTTCGGGCAAAATTGTGCAAGCATTTGGCTACAAACGAGGAATGATTTTTGGCTTTATTGGTGCAGGAATTGGTTGTTTGTTGTTTTATCCTGCTGCAGTACATAAAATTTACCCGTTATTTTTAGGGGCATTATTTATTTTGGCTTCGGGCATTACCTTATTACAAGTGGCAGCCAATCCTTATGTTTCTATTTTGGGAAAACCCGAAACAGCCTCCAGCCGTTTGACTTTGACGCAGGCATTCAATTCCGTTGGTACAACCATTGCCCCACAATTTGGTGCTTTTTTTATTCTCAATTCTATCATCAAAGCAAGTGGAAATACAAGTTTAACCCCTGAACAAGTTGTAGAAAATTTGAATAAAATTCAATTACCCTATATTGGCATTGCAATAACTTTATTTGTGATTGCAGTCCTTGTAGGTTTGCTAAAATTACCTAAAATTCAAGCCGAAGACCTTATTTCAAACGATATTACAAACCAACCACAAGAAAGTGCTTGGAATTTTTCACATTTACGATTTGGGGTACTTGGAATTTTTGCTTATGTAGGGGCAGAGGTTGCTATTGGTAGTTTTTTAATCTTGTTTATGGAAAAATATGCAGGTTTAAGCGAAGATTTAGCAAGCCAACATTTGAGTTATTATTGGGGAGGTGCTATGCTTGGACGTTTTATTGGTTCGGCTATTTTGCAGAGAGTCAAAGCCGAATATGTCTTAGCAAGTGCAGCAAGTATTGCTTTTTTGTTAGTTTTAGTAGCAATGTTTAGCAATGGGGCTTTTGCCATGTGGGCATTACTTAGTGTAGGTTTGTGTAATTCGGTAATGTTTCCTACTATTTTTACTTTAGCAGTCAAAGGAATTGGAAAACATACCAATCAAGGTGCAGGATATTTGAGTACCGCTATTTTTGGTGGAGCAGTAATTCCTGTTTTACAAGGCTTACTTGCCGATAATTTCTCGATGCAATATTCTTTTATTTTGCCTGTACTTTGCTACATTTATATAGCTTGGTATGGTTGGAAAGGTAGCGAAGTAAAATAACTACAAATCCATTACACAAATAGTAAATTAACGTGAACTACGGATACCGTATATTCGCCTAAAGGCGAATATACGGTATCCGTAGTTCACGTTAATTACCAAAAATTTATTTACCAAAAAATTACCCAACAATACAATGAAAATCTTAAGTTATCTTGCTATATTTTTAGTCCGTACTTATCAAGTGCTTATTAGTCCCATGCTTTTGCCATCTTGTCGTTTTACGCCTACTTGTTCGCAATATATGATAGAGGCTATCCAAAAATATGGTTTTTGGCGAGGTATTCGGAAAGGAACTAAACGACTTGGACGATGTCATCCTTGGGGTGGAAGTGGTTATGACCCTGTGTAAGCTATATTTTGTACGTTGGCAATAGTCTATTTAGGCTTTGACAATCGTACAAAATTGTATAGTAAAAACATTTAGTAATATGCCTTTAAGTATATAATTTGGCACTTTTTAGATAACTACCGATTATCTGTAACAAGCCAAAATAGCAAAAAATATAACTAAAAGTAGTAATATTTA
>JBIKRY010000417.1:0-3092 GCA_044348925.1 Bernardetiaceae bacterium | reverse complement strand
CTTACTTATATGAAAACCCTAAAAAACCTTGTCTTAGCTGCATCTATCTATGCCCTAACTACTGCCTGCGGACAAACGAATCCAAGTCCCGAATCTAAGGTAGCAGTAACTCCACCTACACCTGTTATTAACAAGTGTGATAACGTGAAAAATCCTTTGGAGGATGTGGATTGGATAAAAGAAATAGTTGCAAGTATAAAAACAAGGACTATTTCATACAAATTAACACAATACACTTATCAAAATAAACCCATTTATTTTGGAGAGTATCCAGAGCAAGCTTGTTATGGTTTTGCTAATTGTGATAAATCTATCAATGTTTTTGTGGGTGGTTGTGGGGCTGCTGGTACAAGTATTGAATCGGGAAAGCTTTATGATGAAATAATTAAAAATGCAACTAATCCAATTATTCTTTTTGAACAAAAATAATAAATATCTATGCTAAAATACTTTTAGCATAGATATTTATCTCTAAAAAACTTTAAAAATTATGAAAAATTTATATTTTGTTGTTTCCCTTGCCATCATACATTTTTGTGTTAGTGCAAATGCAGTAGCTCAACAGTTGAGTGATACAAAAATATCGTCTAATGGTAGTATTTATTACTCTGACCTTAAAGATGCAAAAATTACTAATAAAAATGCCATTTTCACAGATTTATTAAAAATTTCTTCAGAAAATAGCTTAAACTTAGAAAGAACTTATGTAGATAATGTAGGTATTAAACATGACTACCACCAACAGTATTACAAAGGCATAAAAGTAGAAGGAGGTAATTACACTTTACATAGTAAAGATAATAATTATCAACATATTAGTGGTAATTTTGAAAATATAGAAAATTTAATTGTAGATGTAGCCATAACTGAAAAAATAGCTTTACAAAAAATTTTGTCAGCAGTTGGTGCTAAAGAATATGCTTGGCAGAATGCAGAAGCTGAAAAATTTATCAAAGATTTAAAACAAAATCCAAAGGAAAGCTATTTGCCCAAAGCCGAATTGCTAATTGTAAGGAACTGGGATTTGTTTGAAAAAACAGGCGAAATAAAACACCATCTTTGCTATGCTTTTTATATTCGTGCTACGCAACCCGATTTAGATTTGCGAGTATATATAGATGCCCAAACAGGCGAAATTATTGCTCAAAAAAATATGGTTTGCTATGCAGATGGTATGGCAGATACTCGATATAGTGGCAGAGTAGCTATAAAAACAGAAGCCATAGCAAATGGCTACCGACTACGTGATACACAAAATAATATTCAAACTCTCAATGCAATGGGTTATACACAAAACTTAGGCTATGATTTTATAGATGCCAACAACGATTGGACTGCTGGGGAATACAACAATGCAGCCAAAGATAATGCAGCACTTGATGCACATTTTGGGGCAACTAAAGTAGTTCAGTATTGGAAAAACACCCACAACCGACAGAGTTTTGATAATACGAATACGCCTTTAAAACAATTAGTACATGCTAAAACTTCAGATGGTGCAAATGGAACTACTGAAAATGCTTCTTGGACACAGAGTGAAAAAGTAGTAAGGTATGGAGATGGTGGTAATATTTATAAGCCTCTTACAGCTTTAGATTGGGTAGCACATGAAACAGGTCATGCTTATAGCTATGGTTTGGGTTTGGACATAGTAAATCCAGAAACTTCAGATTTGCACGAAGGACTTAGCGATATTTGGGCTATGTGTATAGACAGAGATGATTGGCTATTTGGCGACCAAGTACAAAATAATGGCAAGATTTGCACAAGGTCAATAGAAAATCCAACATTAAGCACAGCAGCTTTTCAAGGGGCAAGCACTTATCTGTCACCTACCTATAATGCTATCCCAAGCTACCACCCTCATGGTCGTGGTTTGGTTTTAGCCCATTGGTTTTATCTTTTGAGTGAAGGGAAAATAGGCACAAATGAGTTAAATAAGGGTTATTTTGTGGAGGGTATTGGCAAGGGTGCTGCCGAACAAATTGTATATGGTATGTATCCTTACCTTACAAATGGCTGGGCAAGTGTGGCAAATGCTGCCAAGCAGTCTGCAAAGGCATTGTATGGTGCTTGTTCTCCACAGTATGTTTCGGCAGTCAATGCCTTATATGCTGTAAATCTTGATTCTCAAATGATAAGCAAACCTATCATACAATTTACTGCTGTTAGTCCTGTTATTTGCAATAATAGTAGCTTTACTTTTAGTGCTTCTTTTTCGGGTGCTACTCCTAATACCTTGTATCGTTGGGTATTGCCTGCTATCAATGGTGTAAGTTTTGCAAATGGTGCTACGTATTATGAAAGCACTTCTTCTTCTATTACAGTCTATGTGAATCAACCAAGTAACTTTATTAACGTAGATTATATTCCCTTGACAGTTTCTGTAGCTTGTCCCAACGATAATAGTAGCCGAGTGAGTAGTGTGTATAATTTTTGGGCTGGCAAGCCACTAACTCCAGGCGTTGTTGTACCCAATGATACAGAATTTTGCTATGAAAAAATCTATACCTTATACTCCGAAGGTGGTCAGGGTATAGAAGACTATGTATGGGAAACTCTTACTCCTAATACAATTCTTTTGACAGGGCAATCAGGCAATAGTGCAACTTTCCGAGTAGTGGGTTTTGGTGTAGCCACTGTAAGAGTGAAAGGAAAAAATCGTTGTAATAATTTTTCGGAATACGAATTCCGTACCTATTCTGCTTATGTCAATGGGTGTTATGGCGAGGTAATTTGTCCCCCTAAAATTCCTTGTTATCTTCCTTATTCACTCTATCCAAATCCAGCAAGTTCTGTAGTTCATATTGGTTTCAAAACAATCCCTAACCAAAATTTGGCAAATTATACCGAAAATTATAGTTTTAAAGTCTATAACAACTTAGGCATTTTGCAATATGAAGGAACAAGAGCCATAAACTCACTTGAAACTTCTTTTTCTGTTTCCACATGGGCAGATGGTATTTATACGGTACTTATCCAAACAGAACGAGGTATAGAAGCCTTAAAATTAGCAGTACAAAAAGGAAATGTATCCAATTAGCTATTTTTTTATTTTGCTAAGTTTTAGTAAAATAAAAAAATATTTTTAG
>JBIKRY010000416.1:0-3094 GCA_044348925.1 Bernardetiaceae bacterium | reverse complement strand
TTGCAGATAATTCAACAGTAAATTTGAAAGGTAAAACTACTACTTTAGATATTGAAAGCACTGCCACAAAAGAAACAGATTTTTATTTGCTTAATGCCGAAAATGTGATAGTAAAAAGTTATTCAAACACATTTTTAACATCACACTTAAAAATATTTGCTTCCAAAAGTATTGATGCTACAATTAGCAATAAGTGGAATATCTATTATAAGGGAAGCCCATCCACCATAAAAACTAATTATACAAGTACAGGAAGGTTGATAAATGCAAATTAATCTAAGGTAAGTTTTCTAAAATCATATATATTACTCTCATTTTTACATGCAAACTTTTATGAAACATATTTATCATTTGTTCATTTTCATAGCTTTTAGCTATTTATTTTCGGGTTGTGGTGGCAATGCTACGCCAAGTCCAGCAACAGGTATTGCCAAAAATTTTAAGGCTATTCGGTTTCAAAATATTAAAGCCTTTATCAAAAAAGGAAGCGTGGCAAGCTATGTGGTAATGGTAAACAATAAAGATGTAACCGCAGAAGTTGCGAGTTATTTTATACTAAAAGGCGACACCTTGGAAAGTACAAAATTTGGCTCTCTTGTTCCTACAAGTGCAGGGATAGGCACACCGATTGTTACCGTTACTATGCCTGATATTACGCATATTCATGGCTTAACTATCTCTACGATTACTCTTGAAGATAATTTTACTTGCAATAATCTCAATATTTGGATAGAAGACGCGGTAAATTTTGTAGCCAAAGGTGCTATCAAGGCTGAAAATTTTACCTTAAAAACCAATGATATATCGAAGGTAGAAATGAATGGTATTGATGCAAAAAATATTGCTTTGTATATAGATAATGGGTCTAATTGCAAACTTTTCGGCAAAACTACAGGCGAAAATGTAACTATTTTTCCTAATGCCATCTCGTCTTTGGTGGTAGATAATTTTTCTAATGTAACCAATATTACCCTAAAACAACCACTTGGAATATCGACAATGGTTTTTAAAGGCACAGCCAAAAACCTCAACCTTGAACACCGAACCAATGTAGATTGTTTTGGGTTAATTGCCGAAAATGTAACTGTAGTAAATACTTCGCTTGGAGATACCAAAGTTACTGCCACCAAAAAACTCAATGCTACTATCAAATGGGCAGGCAGTGTATATTATAAAGGGAATCCTACAATTGTGTTGAATAAAATAGGAATAGGCAGATTGATAAATGCAAATTAAAAAACTGCGTGCTAATTCTCACAACTCTACAAAATACTTTGCAAGGCAATAAAATAGCTATTACTTTTGTGTAATAAAATTATTATTTAACTTTTTAAAATTTTAAATTTATGGTATTATTTATTATTGTGTATCTGCTAATAATGTTTGCTTTATCATCGGGAGTAATTGAACAAGAATGGCTTATTGATTTTTGGAGAACAATAGAGTATATGTTTTTTCGTGTCAAAAAATTCTTAAACATTAAACTAATTTATAACAAAGAAAGAGATGTCGAGCCTCTTTCTGTAAGATGTTTAGCAGCCTACTATGGGGTAAATCCTGACACCATAGAAAACTGGATTACATATTTTTCAAAAGCATATTTGGTATTTGCCTATAAATGTTCACAAAAAAAGATGAATGAGACGTTTGAGCAAAAGATAAAAAATTTATTTGGAAAACCAAGTAAAAAAGACGAAATAGTTAGCAAAGCCAAATTAGTTGACAAATTACGAGAAGGAAATAACAAAAGTATAAAAACCTGTTACAGAAATTTGAAAGAAATCATTTTGCGTAAATTTCCAGAATTAAAAGATTGTTATTCCAAAATAGATTGTTTTCCGCCTTTGATTGGAAATAAAATTTTGGCTGCTATTTAATCTAAATTGCTTAATTGGGTAGGCTTTTACCAAATTATAACGTAGATTTTTTATAGGTTTCGCATCAAAGTTTTTAATTTTGTACCACTTAAATACGAAGAAACACCAAGTTTTACTTAGGATTTCTTCGTGCCTAAGTGGTATTTTAATTAGTAATTTATTGTATTATCAAATTATACGAAAAAAAGTATATTCGCCTTTAGGCGAATGTGTTGATTAGCAAATACTTGTGCAAATTTAAACATCAACTTCAACTTAATTTTGTTCAGTTACTTATTTGAATAAATCCACCATTTTCCCCTACTTTTGAGAAACCTTAAAACTTTTATCAAAATAGGAGAAAACAGTTTTATTATCTTAATATTTTACAAAAATATCACAATAAAAGATTAACTTTGTGAATGTAAAACTCTTTAACAAAATATAAAATGGAAATTTTAGAACCTATAAAAGCAATTATCCAGCAAGAAATTACCAAATTGTATGGCGAAAGGCTTGCTAAAATCATTTTATATGGTTCGTATGCACGTGGAGATTATCACGAAAATTCGGATATAGATTTTTTGGTGGTTTTGAATGATGAGGAAATTTTAGTAGGTAAGGAATTAGCTTATATGAATAAAGCTATTTTTCAACTTACCTTACAATATAATATTGCCATTTCGCACTATCCAACGACTAAAAATAGGTTTGAAAACTCGCAAGCTATGTTTTATCAGCAAATTCGCAAAGAAGGACAACTAATTTATGAAAGACGAAATAGAGAAAATAATTCATAAAGCAGCCGACTGTTTGGCTGACGCAGAACTCAATATGCAATTTGATAGATACACTGCCTGCATTAATAGGTCATATTATTGCATCTTCGATTGCATACACGCGTTATTGTATGTGAAAGGAGTTTTTGCAAAAACACATCAAGGAAGCCACACCAAATTTCACGAATTTTATCTAAAAACGAACTTATTGCCAAGAGAACTTGGCGAAAGACTTAATTTTGTTTTTGATTTAAGGCAAGCAGGAGATTATGATTATGAGGCAAAAATGACAAAAGAAGATGCCCAAACTGCCTTAGAAATTGCAACACTATTTTTGACTAAAACAAAGGATTTATTGGGTTAATATTTTCTTTTTACCCAAACACAAACTTTTTCCCTACTTTTGAGAAACCTTAAAAATATATTTACTCCGTATATCTTTTACGGTCTGCAAAGTTA
>JBIKRY010000144.1:0-11413 GCA_044348925.1 Bernardetiaceae bacterium | reverse complement strand
ACGTATTTTTTATTTGGCAAAATCAAAAAATTAACCTATTTTCATAAATTATTATACACAAACAACAACTTAATCGTATGAACAAGATTTTTACTTTGGTATTATTGTCTTTCTTGACCGTATTACCTAACTTACTCTATGCACAAAAGCAAACAAAAACAGCACCGCCAGCATCAGGCAAAACCCCTGTCAATGCACCTGAAGTAGCAGCTTTAAAACTAAAATTTACAGAATTTATTGATGCGTATGCCAATATTGAAAAAAATAAAGATGCAGCAAAAGTATTAAAACACGTTTCTTCTGATGTTATTTCTACCTTAGTTAGCTTTGATTTGACAGGCAAAATGAATATTTTGTATAGTGATTACAAAGGATTTGCAGCTTATTTAGAAAAATTGATGACCACAGACGGTTTGGAAGTACATTATACTTTGGAAAATATAGACAAAATTTCAATTAGCAGCAATATTGGCGTAGTCGTTTATGGCGTGCAATATGAAAACAAACGTGGCGGGCAAATTTGGTCAAAAGGTTACGAAAATGTTACCTTAACCTACAAAAAAATAGCAGGCGAATGGAAAATCGTGCAATATGTAGTAACACAAATAGAAGACGAAAAAACAAAAGTATCTTGTATCTGTGAGCTTACAGTCGAAAATAATTCACAAGATTTTGTAATGAAAACAACAATTCCGAGTGGTAGAAGTTATATTACAGAACTTAATCCAATTGGTTTTATGTTTCCAAATGAGGCAAAAATGATAGTCATTGGCGAAAAATATTACAAATGGTTAGCAAATGGAGATATAAATTTTATGGAAGAGCCTGTTGGCGAAGCTACTACGCCCAAAGAAACCAAAATAGCAAATGTAGCAGACCAAAATGACCGAAAAAAAGCAGTAGAAATTATACTTACACAACATTATTATAAGTCTGTTTGTAATGAGGTACAACTCAAAGCAAACGCAAAATAAAAAATGAATAGCTACGGAAAAATATTTAAAATTACCACCTTTGGCGAGTCGCATGGCGTAGGCATTGGGGTAATTATTGACGGTTGTCCTGCGGGTTTGCTCGTCGATATCGAAGCCATACAACAGGAATTAGATAGGCGAAAACCAGGGCAATCATCTATTACAACCCAAAGACAAGAAGGCGACAAAGTGGAAATTTTGTCGGGAATTTTTGAAGGCAAAACGCAAGGCACACCTATTGCTATGCTGATTCGCAACGAAGACCAACGTAGCAAAGATTATGCACATCTTGCCCATAATTTTCGCCCTTCTCATGCTGATTTTACGTATCAACAAAAGTATGGCACACGAGATTATCGTGGTGGTGGGCGAAGTTCGGCAAGAGAAACCGCCGCCAGAGTGGCAGCAGGAGCTATTGCAAAACAATTATTAGCTAAAATTGGTATTGAAATCTATGCGTATGTGTCGCAGGTAGGAAATTTGAAAATGCAAAAAAATTACCAACAAATAGATTTTTCCCAAACAGATAGCAATATTGTCCGTTGTCCTGATACCGAAATGGCTACCAAAATGATTGCCTTGATAGACCAAACTCGTAAAAATAGAGATACCATAGGCGGGGTAGTAAGTTGTGTAATAAAAAATACACCTGCGGGGCTTGGAGAGCCTGTTTTTGACAAATTGCACGCCGAATTAGGCAAAGCTATGCTGAGCATCAATGCAGCCAAAGGTTTTGAATATGGTAGTGGTTTTGCTGGAGTAGAAATGCTTGGCTCGCAACACAATGACAGTTTTTTTGTAGAAAATGACCAAATAAAAACCCATAGCAACCATTCGGGAGGCATACAAGGGGGAATTTCGAATGGCGAAGATATTTATTTTCGTGTTGCTTTCAAACCTGTTGCAACCATTATGCAAGACCAAAAAAGTGTGAATGAGGCAGGTGAAGAAATAATTGTAAGTGCAAAAGGACGACATGACCCTTGCGTAGTGCCACGTGCAGTACCCATTGTAGATGCCATGGCGGCTTTAGTGTTGGCAGATTTTTATTTGAGAAATAAGTTAGTGAAATTATAAAACAAAAAATAGTGATTAAAATTACCTACTAATATGACTGCTGAAGATATTCGCAAAGCCTTAGCAACGGTGCAAGAACCTGACCTAAAAAAAGATTTAATAACCTTGAATATGGTAAAAGATATTCGAGTAGATAAGCAACAAGTATATTTTACAGTTGTATTGACAACGCCTGCTTGCCCATTAAAAGAGAAAATTCGCAAAGATTGCGAAGATGCTATTCATAACTTAGTTAGTCCAGATTTGAAAATTTTTATCGAAATGACGGCTAATGTTAGTTCTTTGCGAAGCACTGCACCCATTTTGCCAAAAGTAAAAAATATTATTGCCATTGCTTCAGGCAAAGGTGGCGTAGGAAAATCTACTGTAACTGCCAATTTAGCACTTGCTTTGACGCAAATGGGGGCAAAAGTAGGTATTATTGACGCAGATATTTTTGGTCCTTCTATTCCAACCATGTTTAATTGCGAGAATGCACAACCAGGGTTAGCAAAAAGCCCTGAAGGCAAAAATGTTATTATTCCTATTGAGCAATATGGCATCAAATTACTTTCTATTGGCTTTTTGACTCCTGCTGATGGAGCAGTGGTTTGGCGAGGTCCTATGGCAAGTTCGGCATTTAAACAATTTATGACAGATGCAGAATGGGGCGAATTAGATTATATGTTGATTGATATGCCTCCAGGCACTAGTGATATTCATTTGACTTTGGTGCAAACTATTTCGGTTACAGGTGCAGTAATTGTTACAACACCACAAAAAGTAGCTTTAGCAGATGCACAACGTGGGTTGGCAATGTTTAAACAACCGCAAATCAATGTGCCTGTATTAGGAGTTATCGAGAATATGTCCTATTTTACGCCTGTAGAATTACCCGACAACAAATATTATATTTTTGGAAAAGATGGCGGAAAAGTATTGGCAACGCGTAATGACGTAGAATTTTTAGGCGAAATTCCTTTAGTGCAATCTATTCGTGAGGCAGGCGACAGTGGAAAACCAGCCGTTATGCAAGAAAATATTAGTGCTTTAGCTTTTCAACAAATCGCAAAAGGACTCGCAAGGGCAGTAGCAGTACGAAATGCAACATTAGATACTACCAAAAAAGTAGAATTTACCGTACATACTGCACCGCATCATGGATAACAATTTTGCTAAAACATGGTAGAACTTTCCAAGTCTTAAAGACTTGGAAAGTCTGTTTACCAAATATTTGTTTTCTTATCAAACCATAAAAATATTTACCTTTTTAAAACCCAAAAAATGGAACTTAGCATCAATCAAAATCTACCTTTATTAGAAAGAGTAGAACTTGCTTTAAGCACCATTCGCCCCTATTTAAAAACAGACGGCGGAGATGTAAAAGTTATTACAATTAGCAACGGCATTGTAGAAATAGAAATGTTAGGCTCTTGTGGAGATTGTCCAATGTCTAAAATGACCTTAAAAGCAGGCATCGAACAAGCCGTTTTGAAACTTGTACCCGAAATAAAAGCTGTTCGGGCTATTCACCACGAAGTAGAATTTGAATTTAATTAGCATTTATTTGTTTTAGCAACAACAATAATTTTTCTTTGCGTGTTTCGGCAATCATCGCACAAGCCTCAATAATATTTTTTGTGGTAGCAAAATGCGTTTTTTGTAAAAATGCAAGTGCCGAAATTTCTTGTTTAAAAAATAATTTTGCCCAATATAACATTTCTTGGCAAGCTGTAGCACCGATATTTTTGTATATAAAAGCTGCCAAAGGAGAATTTTGTAAATCAAAACTTGTGGCAGTTGCCCGTCCATATTCGAGGAGTTGATACACTTTTTGTGTAATATCCGTATGAATATGCTTGGTAGGTGGCAAAAAATCTTCTGCACGTTTGATTTTTGTTTTATTTTGTCGCACATCACCCATAAAAAACGAAAGTGGGGCATCACCGCCTGTAAGCAAAGCAGCAGCTTCTATGATAGCAAGTGGCAATAATTTTATGCCAATATATTCTTGAGCTATTTCCAAATTTTGTGTGGCTTGTATAAGTAGTTTTTGGTATGTTTTGTTGTTGGGGAAATGATTATGCTGGTCAAAAATAGCCTCTACTTCCAATATTCCAAAGAAAAACTCTATCTTGCTCAATGCCATTCGATAACTTTGTACCGAATACACGCCACCATACCAAAGTTGTGCATGAGATTCGGGCAATAATGTCCACGTACCATCTAAAAATTTTCCAACATCTTTAGCTGCAAAATTAGCAACATCACGATTTGCCAAACCTACTGCCTCTTGCATCAACATGGTTATTTCGGCTTCTGTCCAACAAAAATCGTATTCTATAGCTATTGCTTGCAAACGAAATTCTACTTTATGGTAAGAAGTCATACCTTGGGCATCTGGTTTACGAAATGGAATTGTAGCCTCGATACACACAAAAAAACTAATTAATTGCTTGATAGTCAAATATTTATCTAAAAAAAATCCACCTATTAAAGCACTTAAAAATTCATTTTGTCCTTTACTGATTTCCAATTTTTGTCCTCGTTGCAATCCAAATACCAACAAACAAATTTCAAAAGTTTGTTGCTCTGGTGCTGTAGCACGAATAAAAATTTCTCCATTTTGCAACTCTACAAATGGTGCAAAAAGTTCGGCAGTAGTTGGCGGAAAATCTTTGTCAATTTGGTAATAAACCACATCATGAAACAAGCCTGCCAAAGTTTGCAAACTTGTCATATTTTTGCAAACATCTAAAACGTGCCTGCTATTATGGTATTTACGTTGAGGACTTTCCATTGCCAAAAAAATAAAAAAACCTATTTTTTCGGCTTCATGAGAAGAAATCTCACAATGTAATGCTGTCAAAGAATGTTGCAATAATTGGATAAGTTGATGAATAGGCGAAAGTTGCATACAAATACTAATTTTTTAGGGTAATATAAAGGTAGAAAGTTTAGAGATTGGAAGTAGTGTTTGTGGAATAGGTATTGATAATCAATAAGTTAAGTAGTAAAAAATATTTGTCAAGATGTAATCTTAAAAAAAGATTACATCTTCATCACAAACCGAAATTTTAGAGTAATAATTATTTTGCCAATAAATGTTCTATTTTTGTTTTTAGTTCAGGACTTGCTTTTAAAAGAGGCATTCGTACATCTGCACCACAAACTCCCATTATTTCGAGGGCTTGTTTTACGCCTACAGGATTACTTTCTACATACATTGCCTCATTGATATCGAGTAAAGTGTATAAAATAGTCGAGGCTTTTGCATAGTTGCCTGCCAATGCTAATTTTACCATTTCCGAAAAAGTAGGAAAAGCATTTGCCAAAACCGAAATTACCCCACCTGCCCCAAAAGAAATCATAGGTACAGTAAGCAAATCATCTCCCGAAATAAGTAGAAAATCAGCAGGTTTATTTTTTGCAATACGCATACATTGCTCTACGTTGCCCGAAGCCTCTTTGATACCAATAATATTTGTATGTTCTGCTAACTTTAATGTTGTTTGTGCTGTCAAATTAGACATGGTACGTCCAGGTACATTATACAAGATAATAGGCAATGGCGAATTATCTGCAATCATTTTATAATGTTGATAAATTCCTTCTTGAGTTGGCTTGTTATAATAAGGGGAAACCGACAAAATAGCCGAAAAACCACTAAAATCTGTTTGTTTTAGTTCTTGTAATAGTTGTTGTGTGTTATTGCCACCCAAACCATAGACTAAGGTTTTTTTTGTTGGGTTATGTTGGCGAATAAAATCTGCTATTGCAGCTTTTTCGCCTGCTGTAGTCGTAACAGACTCTCCTGTTGTGCCATGTACTACCCAATAATCTGTATTGGCAGTATGTTGTAATAAGTTTGCAAGTCCTTGAAAATCAACTTGTAAGTTTTTGTCAAAAGGCGTAATTAATGCAACCCCTGTCCCGTTTAAATTCATAAAAATATTTTTATTGACCAACTAAATTGTAACAAAGGTAGTAGAAAAGGCAAAATATTTGCAAACTATTTACAAAATAATTGCATAGTGCATACAAGAACTATATTTGCTTTCAGGCAAATAAAATGGCTAAATAGAAACCAAACCGTAGTTATTGCACAGAAAAAGTGCCTAAAATTCTGCGATATTTACCTTTGCAAGACCTTCTTATCACCTAAAGTCTAATATACGATTCATTGCTATGGCAATACTTTCCACAAACAAACGACACATTCTACATTGCTACGATGAATTTCATCTTTGGTAGGGACTGCCAAAAAACTATCTACTCTTTGTATTTTCAGCTCAGGATTTGCCTCCAAATCTATAATTCTGTCATCATTTTCGCCTTTAATTGTATCTACCAACCCACAAAGAAATAATTGTGGCTGTGCAATATGATAGCCATGTTGGTGTATTTTCATCAAAGTTTTTACATCACGCACATACGCCTCGTAATCATCACGAAACTTAAATTGAAACATATAGGTCTGAAAATTGCCATCTTTCTCTACAGTCAATATCAAATCTACCACGCCTGCTTCTCCTACTTTTCGTTCCTTTAGCCACGAAACTTTGGAAGCTCCAAAAATAAGTTGTTTATTTAGGATTAGTGATTTACTAATTTGATAAAAAAATGCTTGTTCAGGCATAAAATAAATGCCCTTATCTGCCAAGTTTTTTAGTTCAAATTCTTCTTTGAGAATTACTTGCTTGATGGTTTCAAAGATTCTTTCGTCAACGGTGTTGTGCATAAAAAAGCCTGTTATACAGGTTTTAGGGTGTAAGTTGTTTTGAATAGCAAAATTACATAAATCTTTAAGAGTACAAAATTATTTTGCGAGCATTATCGATAAACTAACTTAATTTTATAAATTTTTGTTGCATAAAGATAGTTTACAAAATTTTGTAGCTCTTAGATTTTATTTTTTATGTTGTTTTGAATATAAAATTTAAGCCACCTTCAATCAGGGCTTGTGTATCTTCTTTGTTTGGTGAAGTATCTTTTTGCCATTTTTCTATAATTAACAAGGCTTGCAACCAAAAATAATCTGCCCATGAATTTTCTGTTCGTGTTGTAGTTGTGTGGTGTTTTGCCAAAAAATGATACATTTCTATTTTAAAATCAGCCAAGCAATTTGGATAAGTGCGTAAATCTGTTTGCAAAACACTACTTTCTTGGAGAGATATTTTTACAAAATTTTGTTGGCTATTGAGTAATTGTAAAAAAGTATGGTAAAAAATAGTAAGTTTACTTCGCAAACTTAACATTGCAAAATTTTCATATTGCTCACTTAATTGTACTGTCCACTTTGCCAAATCTTGCCAAATACTGTCCTCTAACCATTCAAAAGAATAGAAATAAGATTCAAATTCGGCTTCAGTTAATTTGGCAAGTTGGCAGAAAGATTTGATACTCAAAGGTCTATGCCCATATTTTTCGAGATATTGCAAATACGTTGTTTTTACGTCATTAATAAATTTCATAAATAAGTAACAATGATGGTCTAATAAAATGTGGTTATTTTACCTATTTTGCGTAATTTAGGAACTGCTTTTTTGTCCTTCTACGACTGCATTGATTTGTGCTTGTTGTGTTTTCATATTTTTATTGCGAGCAAAGAGGATAATTAGCACACAAATAATAATTAAAAAGCAGATAAAACTAATAAGAATATATTGTCCTGATTTTAATTTTTCATTTTCCAATTCTTTTATTTTCTTTTCTTTGGTCAAAAGCATAATTTCTTTATCTTTTCTTTCTGCTTCTATCAAATCGTGCATTTCAGATATTTTACGCACATTGCCCTCATCATATATTTTTTGTTGGTATTCTGTATAAAGTTTATAATTTTTTAGTGCTTCTTTGTAATTTCCCGTTTGCTCATATACTTCCGATAAAGCCTCATAAGATGACTCAATATGGTTGTTATAATTCATTTTCCTTGCAAAGGTCAAACTTTCTTCCAAATATTGCAATGCCAAAGCATAATTTTTTAATTCCAAATAATTTTTTCCTAACCGCATGGAATTAATAATGGTGGCTTTTTTATTGCCCTGTTCTTGTGCAGTATGCAATGCCAAACTGTAGTAGTTGGTTGCTTCTTTGTGTTTTTCTTGTTTGGTATAAACCTCCCCCAAATTTGCATATAACTCACTCAATATTTTATCATTTTTGGTTATTTGATTCATTGCCAATGCTTTTTGCATATATTCCATAGCTTGTTGATAGGCTTTTGATTTCATATAGACCAAACCCAAAACCCCATAACTATCTGCTAACTCTGCGGGAATCCCTTTTTTCTTGCGTATTTCCAAAGATTTGATACAAAAATTTAGCCCCAACTCATAATTTTCTAAATCTGCATACAATGCACCTATTTGGTTATAACTTTGTGCTATTGCCTCCTCGTTGCCAATTTTATCCTCGATTTGCAATGCCTTAAGTTTATAGGTAATTGCCTCCTCAAATTCTTTCATTTGAATAAGTGTTATCGTAATATCGTTATAAATATTTGCGATTGCTGCTGGTTTATTTTGCTTTTCATAGATTTCTAATGCTTGTTGTTGATAATCTAATGCCAACTCATATTGTTCCATGTGCTGACAAATTTTGCCTAATATTCGCCAACTTTCTGTAATTCCATGCTCATAATTATTTGTACGAGCCATTTCTAAGGCTTTAATACCAAAATGCAGAGCCATATCAGGATTTTCCACTGTATAAGCAGTAGCTACTCTAATTAGTTGTTTTATTTGTATGGTGTCATTGGACAAAGTTTTTTGTTGGGCAAAACTTGGCATAGCTACAAACAGGAAGCAATTAACAAGCATATAAATAGACAAATTCCTAACATTCATAATAATTCTATATTTTGTAAAAAGTTAAGAAAAGGAATTGAAAAAACAATATTTTCGAATAGAAATTATCAAAATACTTATCCGAAATTGTTTTTAAACAAAGTTTGCCAATCCTATTTATTTGCCAATAAAAGAACATTGAAAAATAAAATATAAAAAGGCAAAAATTATTTAGGCATTATGTTATCAAAATTGTGGATATTTGTTTAGATTTGTCCTCGAAAGACGAGTTTGATGATATTTTTGTGTTTTTACACAAATTTTTTATACTTTCGTGAACTTTTTTTTATATTTTTAGCAAAAATTATAAAAAAACAAAATAAATGTAGAACTTAGTTGCACAATTCTTTAATAGACTCTTTAATAGATTTTTGATATGGAAAAAAATAAACATTTTTTAGTAGGCGTATTTGATGACCAAGATGAATTATTGCATGCCATTGGTCATATTAGACACGCAGGCGTAAAAATTTATGAAGTATATACCCCATATCCTATTCACGGTTTGGAACACGAATTAGGATACAAAAGGTCTTATATGCCAAGAGCAGCCTTTTTATTTGGTGCTACAGGCACTACCTTAGCTATTACTATGCAGACTGGTATGATGGGCGTAGATTGGCCTATGATTATTGGTGGTAAATCATTTTTGGCTATTCCAGATTTTGTCCCTGTTACCTTCGAATCTACTGTTTTGTTGGCTTCTTTTGGTATGGTAGGTACGTTTTTGGTGGCTTCCTCTATGCACCCACTCAAAGCACCACGCTTGTTTGATAGACGTGCAACAGATGATAAACTTATTATGGCTATAGATTTGGGCAATAATTCGCTAAGTGAAGAACAAATAAAAGCTATTCTCAAAGAAAATCATACTTCAGAAGTATATCGCAAAGATTTTACAGATGAAGATAACAAAGAATCTTTTTTCTCTTATTTAGTAGATTTGTTTACCAAAGGAGTTACAAGCTCAAGCCGAAAATTAAAATAAACTATAGAGATTAGTAAAGTCTGTGGCATAGACTTGAGTCTGTGCTTTTAACGTGCTGAAAATCTTAATAATCTCCTATGTAACAACAGACTTTCCAAGTCTTAAAAACTTGAAAAGTCTGTTGTTACGTTTTTTGGAACGGAAATTTTACAGTAATAATATTTCTATTTTATTCTAATTCTATCAAAAAATTAGTATAAGCATTTTGTAATTCGGCTAAAGTTTTTTGTTCTTTTTGTTCTTTTGCCACCATAATTCCTGCCTCATAGACTATTTTTGCTTGTTCATTTTGTTGTTTTTCTACATACAATTCCGCCAAAATATAATAAGTAGGCAAATATTGTGGCTCATTGCAACGTAATTGTTCCAAAATTTCAATAGCTTTTGCTACATCAAATTTTTTATATTCCATTGCCACCGCATATTGCAAAAAAATATCTTTAGGCTCTTTTGCAAGCCATTCCAAAAGTTGGGTAAGTATTTTGCCTTCCATAGATAAAATAAAATAATTAGTAAATTAGTAAAATAAATTTCTGTTTTCTATAAATCTTTTTTGTCTGGATTTATCCAAAAAGCACGTGCAAAGATAGAAAATATAATTTCTGGGCTATAAAATTCCAACAAATAGTCTTTTTTTGCATACTTACTATGCAAAAAATCATTGCAAATTGTTACAAAATCCTCGTCTTTGCTATTGGTTTTTGTTATATTTTTTAAATAATTGCTAATTATTTTTATCCAAAAAAGTGTAATAGTTTCGTGGTAGCCTTTATTTGCATTGTTTGCTGTACCAACGGCATTGTTATAGGTAATGATGCCACTACGCAACAAACAAGTAGCTTCTGCCTGTTCATAATGATACAAATGATACAATGCCACTGTAAGATGTGCCTCATGCGTCCACGCAACAACGGGCAAAGTTTGTGTGTTAAACTCTGTAATGAGTTTTTCTATACTTTGAAAATCTGTATAAAATAAATTCATAGATTATAGAAATAATTTTATTAGTTTTGATGACTTTTTTTCACTATTCCATATTTCACTTTAAGTAAGGCAACATAGATAAAACACTTTTACGTAAATTCAAAATAAATTAAACCATTTGGCAATATAAATGTATAAGATTTGTAAATTAGTCTATCTTTGCAGATTTTTATTATTATGATTTTTAGTTATATAAAAATTACTTTTCGGAATTTTAGCAAAAATCCACTTTATACCTTTATCAATGTTTTTGGCTTGTCTTTAAGCATTGCCTGTTTTACTGTGCTTTTTTTGCTCATGCAACACGAAACAAGTTATGATAATTTTCACCAAAAAGCCCAAAGAGTTTTTAGGGTAATTCAATATATCGAAAAATCTGGTCTGGGAGAACATTCGGCAAGTGTACCATTTCCAACTGCAAATATATTGCAAAAACAATTTCCAAATGATATCGAAAAAACAGTTCGACTATTCAATTACCAAGCCCCAACTTTATCTATTGCTTATGATACCTTAAGCTATAACGAAGCACATTTTTTCTTTGCAGATTCTACTTTTTTAGA